>JAJCYI010000058.1 GCA_029263015.1 Saprospiraceae bacterium
TCTCGCAAACTGCCGAAATAGTTTATCTTTTGTCTTGCTATTTCTTCGGTCTCATATGTTACCGTTATTGTGGTCTTGGCCATGATCGTTTTTTGCAAAGATACCCACTTGGCCTAAATTATTTATTTTCTTTTACTAAGGCAGATTAAACTAATAAATTGGACATTTTGACGAGGTTATTTTTTCTTCTGAGGAATCTAAGAAATCAGCACATAGTGGTGCTACGTAAAGGTTTTTTAGGTTTCTCAGAAGGAAAAAGAACACGTCAAAATGTTTAATTTATTAGTTTAATCTGCCTAAAATGTAAGAGTTGTCAACTTTTAAAAAATTGACAACTCTAAACCTATTTCCATGGGCAAAATAATCTATTACGTCGCTGCAAGTTTGGATGGATTCATCTCCGACGAACTGGGAAGTGTCGAATGGCTGAACCCGTTCAATAATGTGGGCTATGATTATGGCTATTCTGATTTTTATGGAAAAATTGGCTTCATCATAACTGGCTCCAAAACTTACGAACAAGCTAAAAATTTCCCTGGAGGTTGGGCTTTTCCAAATACAGAAACGTATGTTTTTTCGAGTCGTGATCTGAATACAAATGGTCAGAATGACATCCATTTGTGGAAAAATGGTATAAATGAATTGAGCAGAATATTGCGGGAAAAAGAAAAAGACACATGGCTGATCGGCGGGGCCAATCTGGCCGGACAGTTTGCTAATGCTGGGTTATTGGATGAATTGATCCTATCTGTCATGCCTGTAATGCTTGGGGATGGAAAACCATTGTTTGGAGGCGTCAAAAAACAGATTCCAATGAAGTTGGAAAAGAATGAACATTTCCAAAATGGGGTGGTGCAGTTGACTTATACGTTTCTTTGAAAAAGTATCACCGCCGAATGTCGCAAGGAACAAAGCCGATAGACAAAATCAAAAATCTAACGTCATGTAATCTTAAATCTTACATCTAACCCTGATTTAAGATTTAGGATTACATGACGTTTGATTTTTGATTGAAATATCGAATACCCAATACCATTGTTAGAAACTCCATTTTATCCTGATAAAACCTGCCTGAACGGTGCTGCGGTATTTCTCTTCATTCAGAAATGCGATCTGTCCGACCAGGTCCAAATCCCAATTTTGCGAAAGCGAATAGGTGAGGACGGGGTTGAGGAAAAGTGCATGTGCCTCTCCGGGACTGTAAACAAGGATCATCATTCCATTCAGCAGTGGATTGATTGGGTAGCTTGCTTGTGTCAGGATCGAATATTTATAGGGATAAAGATTTCTTGCCGAAAGTTCGAACGAAAACAGGTCGCCACCCGACGCGGTTGTTCCATTGGAGTTAAAAAGCACGCCGCCGCTGAGGTATAGTTGGCTTTGGAAGGTGTAGTCAACGGCCACCGTAACGGCGTAACTGTTTTCCAAACTATCTTTAAAAGGATGGAACCAGGATGCTTCGCCTTTCAAACTTGCATTACCAAGGTTGCCGGCCCAGCCACTGCCAAAGGTGAGGTGCTCTTCTACCACCCCAGCAAGTACTTGCCAGTCGTAAGTGCCCGTGTGGAAATTGGCTTTTACTGCGCCGATGGCTTTTTCTTTTTCGTGGAAGGCGTTTACCGCTAATTCGATACTCGATGCAAAACCGAGATAATGTTTTACACGGAGGGCGTCGCTGCCTGGCCGTTCTTCATAGTCGAAATCCGTGAAATTGTAAGCATTGAAAATATCGTTTGGATTCCAGATGGTGCTGATGCCCCAATTGACCCGTTGACGTCCAAGTCTGACTTCCCAATCATCATCTTTCATCCATTCCCCATAAAAGCGGTCGAGCGTGGTGTGCAGGGCATATCCATTATTACTTTGCGTACCAGCTGACCAATCGAAAAAATCATCGCTCCCGAGGTCAATGCCTTCGAGAAAATCACCGCCGGGTAGCAAGGTGAAACGCACCTGGTCGCCCCAGAAGAGGCGGTTGCGGATTTCGGCGTGAAAAGTCAGTTGGTCAGAAGCGAAGTATTTGAATTTCAGTCGGTTGTGCAGCAGGTTGTCGTTGATAAGAACTTTTTCGGAAGGGAAAATCGGAACAGGTGACAGTTCACTTTGAATAAACGTGCTGGCGTTTAGGTATTTGAGGTAGCCTTGAAATTGCCATTTGGATGGTTCGTTCTCTTGCGCAAGTAGGAGTCCAGGGAAAATCAGAAAAAGGGGGAATAAGAAAAAGAGGATTTCCTGAATGGTTGATTTGGTTCGCTTTTTATTTGTATTTGAAGAATAATGCATAGCTGGGCAACGGTTCGTTTTTGGAAGAATAAAATATGTATCCTACTGGATGTTAGATATTTAGACGATAGGTGTTGGGTTGTGTAAAATACATAAGTCTTTGAATACAAGCCGTTAATGAAGTTTTTTAGTTACTGAAGTTACGCATGTAGCATGTGATAACACCAACTTGAACGAAAACTGTTTCTTCTAATTTCCCTGTCCCACCATTCTGGAGACCCCAACTGCCAATCAAGGCTTCCATTCTGACATCCCTGCCGTGGGCTTTCTTTTTTCTTGATAAAAAATCAACAAAAAATCAAGACTGCGTAAACTCGCTCCGCTCAAACGGTACGCCGCCGGGCCTCCCACCCAAACGAGTACCGCCACAAGAATGGGCAAAGAAAATTAAGCTGGAATTGTATGTAATGCATAACTTCAGTTAGTTAAATGTTTTCACAGGAGTTAAACTCAATAACTCTATAACTCAAAACTTACCTCAATTTGACTCCCCAAACTGCCCATACCATTTTTGCACGACCTCCAAAGCTGGTTTTCCCTGTGGTGAGAAACTGGTGTCCAGTAACTCCTGTGGGGCATAAAACCATTTCCATAAAAAGCCGCCGGCCACCCAGGGCTTTTCCCAAAATGATTGGAAAAAAGCTTGGTACAAATTGGACTGCGCGGCATTGTTCAATCGGGCATTTTTTTTATCGTGGAGCCAGGGTCTTTTTCCAGTGTATTCTACATTTCGATAGCCAAATTCCGTAATCAATATCGGGCGGTTATATGTTTTATGTAGCTTTTTTAATCTCTTTAAAATGGGTCGCCAGTTTTTCATGGTTTTTTTCACGGAAGGAACAGCCGCTTTATTAATCGGGAAATAAGTATCCACGCCTATATAGTCCAAGTCTTCCCAAAAAGTAATTTTGGCATATTCGTCCCAATTGGCTGAGTAAGTAAGCTGACCGTGGTAAACTATCCTAACCTTTTTGATAAGTTGCTTCCAATAGCTGGGACGCTTTACAGTAGATTGCCTTAATTCAGTACCAATGCAAAAAAGTTCAACGTCCAAAGAATCGGCCAGGTGGGCCAGTTCTAAAATATAGGCTTCATAGCTCCTTTCCCATTTCCCCCAATCCGCCTGATTTTTTGCTTCAAAGTCACCTATCCATTTTGCACCCCTCGTTTTGTCATTTATTGAAATGGGTGTGTTCCGCTCTTTTTGCTCTTGGTCACTTAATACGATATGGGGTTTGAGCATTATCTTAAAACCCGCCTTTTTTGCAAATAAAATAGCTTGAATATTTGCTTCAATCGTTTCGCCCCACCAATCATTTTTTTCATCTGGCCTTAAATTTAGATCATTTCTTTGCAGCGTTGCTTCCGGCACCAAGGCCACCCAATTGGCATGTGAATCGTTGATATTTTCAACCATGTCAAATGTAAGAGGGGGCAAACGTGGCGCTCTGAAACTCATGCCATTTATTTTTCCTTCTTCCTTAAGAATTGGAGGTTGAGAATATATTCCAGTGCTTAGAAAAAAGAACATGGCAGCAAAAATGTGCTTGGCAAGTTTTAATAAGGAATGAGGTTTAAATAAAAGGTGCAAATAGGCGAAATATTTTTGATCCAATCGAGGCGTCAAAACGGGCGTCATGCCAGGCATAACAACCATTTTGGCAACAAAGAGTGGGACAAAAAGATAAAGCATGGTTGTATGTTTTATTTAATCAGCGACCTTAAAGCAATCATCAATCACAATTCATCAATCCCGCGTGACATCCGAATCAATCGCCCCATCCACCAGGGTCACCACCCGTCGTGCCCGGTCGATCACACGTTGGTCGTGGGTAGAGAAAACGAAAGTGATGTGTTCTTCCCTGTTCAGTTTTTCCATAATGTCCAGCAAGTTGGAGGCGGAGGCACTGTCGAGGTTGGCTGTTGGTTCATCGGCCAGCACGAAAGTGGGTTTTGAAGCAAGTGCCCGTGCCACGGCCACCCGTTGTTGTTGGCCGCCTGAAAGCTGTGAAGGGCGCTTGTCTTTTTTGTCGTTCAAGTCAACAGCGTGGAGCAATTCTGCTACCCGTTTTTCCCGCTCCTCTTTTGACCTTTTTTGCAGTAACATCACAAACTCGGTGTTCTCTGATACCGTGAGGACGGGGATGAGGTTGTAACTCTGGAAGACGAAACCGATTTTCTTTTGCCGGAAATCAATAAGTTGATTGTCGGAAAGTTCAGATACGTTCTGGCCATCTACTTGGATCGTTCCACTGGTTGGCCTGTCCAATCCACCGATGATGTTGAGCAAAGTCGTTTTTCCCGATCCCGATGGGCCGACAATGGCCGTAAATTCACCTTTGTTGATAGTCAAATTTACCCCCCTCAAGGCATGCACAGGAATAGTATTGGGGTTATATGTTTTTGTGATGCTATTTGCTTTTATTATCGACATTGTTAAATTAGAAATTAGAAATTAGAAATTAGAAATTAGAAATTAGAAATTAGAAATTAGAAATTAGAAATTGCCTACTGCCTACTGCCTACTGCCTACTGCCTACTGCCTACTGCCTACTGCCTACTGCCTACTGCCTACTGCCTACTGCCTACTGCCTACTGCCTACTGCCTACTGCCTACTGCCTACTGCCTACTGCCTACTGTAAATTAGATTTTATGCAGCGCTTCAACGGGTTGTAATTTCACGGCTTTTCGGGCTGGGTAAATTGACGCCAATAATGCAGTAATAAATACGGCAATGGAAATTTGTACATATAGCTCAATATCCATTGCTGGATAAATAGTGGTTTCCATTCCAAACCGTTCCAGCCCTTTTGAAAATGCAGATAAATCAATTCCTTTATCTTGTAATAGATATACAGTTAAGATGCCGATCCCCAAACCGATCGGTGCGGCCACGGCACTTAGCAGGAACGTTTCCAGAACAATCATAAAAAATATTTTGGCTTTGTTCATGCCGATGGCCATCAACATGCCTAATTCCCTATATCGCTCCAGCACGGCCATTAACATGGTGTTGATAATTCCAAAAATAAGCGCCAGCATAAATATTATTATGATAATTGAATTGGAAGTATTTATTTGGGTTTCATATAATTCGACATCTGGAGAAAGATCGTAATAATCCTCGATTAATAATTCAGGGTATTGTTTTTTTAATTTATCTTTTATTAATGCGGTATTATCTGAATCTTTTAAATAAATGGCAAATTCATGTGCGACATCAAGGTTGTTATTATTGCTTTCTACTATAATAATAGATTTGGCTAAATCCTTGTCATTTACATAAACAAGCGATTCGTCAATAATCATATTTCCGGAACTATATAATCCGCCAATCCGAAATGCAGCGGCAGTGATTTCCCCCTTTGTGTCCTGGAATGTTAAAACCATCCGACTGCGAAGTTTTACTTTTAGTTTTTCTGCAAGTCTTCTGCTAATTATTATTTGATTTTTTTTGCCCGCTATAAAATAACTTCCTTCAACAATTTTTTGATTAAATTTTGTGACACTTGATTCGCTCTTCGCCCGCACTCCCATTACCTGCACCCCCCTTGCGCCATGCGATGTGCTCAACATGCCAGTCGTGATGACCCTGCTTGTGGCGGCCTCTATTTCAGGTATTTGTTTTATACTTGAAAGAATGCTATCTGCATTTTCTATATAATGTTTATTGTTTTTGTCCTCTGGGAATTTTGGATGGTGGATTTGAATATGGGAGTATTGGTCACGGATGGCATTTTGAATAAATGTATAAATTAGGCCATTGGAAAAACTCAATACAAATGACAGCGCCCATACACCCACCGCTATAGATGAAATGACAACTGCGCTTCTCGTTCGGCTTCGCCAAATATTTCGCCAAGAAATTTTAAATAACATTATTGATTTATAAATTTTGATTTATGATTGATCACCACGAAATTGCTTAATAGAATTATCAATTATCAATTATCAATTATCAATTATCAATTATCAATTATCAATTTTTCATTCCCTCATCGCAGATACCGGTTTCAATTTCCATATATACCATAAAGGATAAATAGATAAAAAAGAGCTAATAAAAAAAACAACAACAGCTTGTTGAACAAATATGCCACTTTCAAATGTGGATTTCATGATCGGTTCGATGCCAAATTTATCATAGGATTCTGCCATTTTACCTGTTAATTGTATTGGATTTGAGTAGAGGTAATAAACGATGGGAATACTTAATAATATACCGAATATTGCTCCGATGATGCCAATCATTAGCCCCTCGAACCACAGCATTCCTGCCAATGTTTTTTTCTTTGTCCCAATAGCCGTTAGTACACCAAACTCATAAGTCCGTTCCCGGGTCATCATTAATATGGTTCCAAGCAAACCGAATGCGATCAATAAATATAAAATCCACAAAATTAACATGGAACCTGCTGTATCCAGTTCTTGTGCCTCGATAAGTTCCGGCATTAATTCTTTAAAATCCAAAACCTCAAATTCATCTTCCGGCAGCTTTTGTTGGAGGGTTGCCAGGGCTGCAGGCAATGCATCCCTGCCCGATAAATTTATTGCCAACGAGGTAAGGCGTTCACCAGTCCCATAAAAATACCTTGCAAGTTTGAGCGGAAGAAAGACCAATTGTTTGTTCAGGTCGGGTGCACCAAATTTGACCAGTGCTTTGATCGGATATGCGCCGACTGCGTTTTGGCCATGATAGCCTTGGCTCACCAAAATCAAGGTGTCGCCAACCGATAAATTGATGAGATTGGCCAGGCCTTCAGCGACCAGTACCCCGTCGTCATTTGCGGTAATATAAGTGCCCTCAGTAATGCGGTTCTTGAGGTTGGTCATCGCATTTTCTTTCACCGGGTCAATGCCGACAACAAGAACGCCCCTGGTCAGTTCGCCTGAAGAAGCAAGGGCAAAACTCTCTAGGCGGGGAGTCATTTCCAGGTCTTCCTCAATGCTGGCAGGTACCGTTTGAGCATCAAAAGAATTTTCTAAGGTTTGATCGTCCCAATATCCTTTTTGATGAATTTGTGCATACCCAAGATAGTAGCGGACGATGTTGTCCATCATGTGATCCCAGGTGCCTTTTTGGAATGATTGTATCGTGGAGGCAAACAGGACGGAAAAAGTGATCGCCGAAATTGAAATCAGCGTCCGTCTTTTGTTCCGCCAGAGATTGCGCCAAGCAAATTTTAGAAACATTTTTGATCGGTGGACGGCAAACGGTGGACGGCAGACGGATTGAACGGGCAGAATACCCGTCAGCCGTGAGCCGTCTATCGTCAGCCGTTATTTAACTCTCTTCAAATTTTGCACGCTGAAAAAGCGCTCGTTTATGTCAATGTCAAAATCAATGGCAATTTGTTCTATGATGGTCATTTGGCCTGGCTTGTCGGCAGGTATCAATTCCAAGCGGGCCGGAATAGATCTGCCGCCGAGTGTCATGATGTTTTTGCCGTACATCGTATTTACCAGATAATCGTCCTCGTCATAAAATTCAATTTTCAGTTCGAGGTAGTCCACTTCATCGATCCACATGATGACCTTGCCCCAAACGACTGCTGCGTCTGGTTTGGGTATCATTTCAATGACATGGCACATCCGTCCTTCAATTTCTTCTTTTATCAAAAGTTTGTGGGTGAAATCAGTAACCAAAGAAGATTGTCGAACCAGGTCATCGTTGGTGAAGTCGCTGCCCATCCAGGATTGCATCATCATCGAAGGTGGCATTTTGATGGACCGGTCAATGGAAGGCTGCCAGTTCCAGATTTCATTTTCCCTTTTCAAAAAAGCAGTACCCTGGTCCCGGGCCGGGGCAGTGACCACAATAAGGCTATAATCGCTTCCCATGCTCCATGATTTCATGGTGATGGCACGTGTCCATTTTGGGCGGACAATGGTCATTTTCATTTCTCCATAAGCTTGTTCACCGCGGACATTGTCTTCTGCTTTTTCGATAATTTCGGCGGCGGTTTGAGCCTGGGCAAATTGCCCCGCAAAGGAAGCCACCATTAGGGCGAGTGATATTTTTATCAATATTTTCATCTGATTATTTTTTTACAAAACTTATCAATCAACAATTCCTTTAATTCCTCCAGCGGATAGTCGTCTGTGGATAGGGTGTATTGCAACATAATCCCATCCATTGTCGCACCAAAATAATAAGCCATTGCTTTTGGTTTTTTGTGGCCGAGTTGTTGGAAAATGGCTATTCCGAGTTCAAGGTGATCTTGCTTTTTTTGTTCAATATCCTCTGCCAGTTCTTGCATAACATCCTCTTGGAATGCCAGCGAACTCAATAGTTTCCAATGGTTTGGATTATTGATGACTTCATAAAAAGTAGCTTCGATAAAATGTTTCAGCAATTCACCTGGATCACCTTTAATGGAGTCAATTCCTTCTGGGAAGAGGCTTTCGCTAAAGTCAAAACCTTTTTGTAAAATGGAATGTAGCAGTGCTTCTTTGCTTTCGTAGTAATTGTACATCAACCCTTTTGAAATGCCTGCTGCTTTTGCGATCTGGCTGATAGAAGTGCGTCCATATCCCTGCTGGGCAAATAACTCCAGCGCCGCATTTTCGATGCGCCCCTTGCTGGTTTCCCGCAGCATTTCAAATCGTGCCTGGCGTTTCTCGGACATTTATTGGAAGGATTGAATGAAAGTATGTTTTCCACTGCACCAATTCTATCTGATAGCTACTTTGATTGAACGGTCGGTCAAAGTAAGGTATTGTTTTGTGAAATAACAAGTGGAGAGGGGATAGGTTTGGATGAACTGAGTGATATTTTCGATAATCAGGCAGGTTTACTCTACCCACACTTCATCGAGGAACAACCACGCTTTTTCCCCTTTTCCGTCATGCCATTCAGGGCAGGTGCCGATATTCTCAATCATGATCTTTAAGAGACGAGTGTTTTGGATATGGCATTCAATTTCGGCCAAACCAAGGTAGGTTTGGTTGTCAGCAGGAGTAAGATCAGTTGTCCCCCATTCGCACTCGGTTATGAAGTGCTCGTTGTTTTGGGTGGAAACGACCGTGATATATTTTGGTGGAAAAATCCATGCACCAGGGTTGGAGAGGTAGCCTATTTTTATTTTAGAAATGTTTCTTTTCTCGCCCAAATCTATATTCAATGTACAATTGTTGCCATTAAAGCCAAGCCATTTTTTGTCGTGAAAATTATCGCTGCCTCGGAGATTATCTGCCAATGTGAACACGCCACGGCCAGCATATTTTTTTGACGGTTGTTTTTCCAAGGTGACTTTGGCGAATTTATTGGCCAGTCCTATTTCTTCAACCACAACTGGACTAATGGCCTTCCCTTGCAGGAATGTTTGTGCCTTTACAATTGATGTCTCAAAAATTTCAAATGGCCCAGTGGCGATAGCAGAAGAGAAGTCTGGATCACTTCCATCTATGGTGTATCGAATTTCTATATTATTTCCAGGTGACTCAATATCCACCTCAACAGAAAGCCCCATAGGCTCATATTTTACTTCGATGGTTGGCTTATAGAACCCATCGTTTTCCTCAATGATTTTTGATTGGAGGCGGTGAATGAGTTCATTGTATTTAGCATCGTGTTTGCCATCGGAGGCGAGATTGTTTAGTTCCCATTTATCTTGTTCTATGTGAAACATTTGAGCGTGTTCTTCACCACCGTGCCGAGTCAGTATCAACTTCCAGTCATCCGAAGTTCGGATTGCGCGCTGGGTGTGGGTATATGCGAGGAGCAATTCTTCTCGCAATTGCAAGGAAGAATTTATCATAGCAGGTGACAGATTGACGCCTTGAGCGGACTCAGGTAGTTTGATGCCACACAGGTTGGCAACTGTTGGAAAAATATCGTGAATGGAGCAGAGTGTGGTAGCTGTATTGCCTTTCGGCACACCAGGGCCTGCCATGATGAGTGGTACCCGTGAACTGTGATCGTACAGATTCTGCTTACCCAGAAGCCCATGTTGCCCAACGGCCAAACCATTGTCGCCAGCAAAAACAATTAAGGTGTTTTTCAAAATACCTTTTAATTCCAAAGCATCAAGGATGCGCCCAATTTCAGCATCCACTTCGGAAATCATTCCATAGTACAATGCGATTTCCCGACGCACATCCGATTCTGTTCGAGGGTAGGTAAGCAGCTCCTCATCCCTCATGGTCCTGATGCCCAGGTCAAAAGGGTGTTCTGCCATGAAATTGGGTGGTAAACTGATTTTGCTGGGATCGTACATTTCATCAAAAGGTGGCGGGGGCGTGCGGGGGTCATGCGGCGAAGTAAAAGCGGTATAAATGAAAAAAGGCTGTGTATTGTTTTGATTTTCAATGAATTCTATCGTGGCATCGGCATAAAGCTTAGATGAAAATTCATCACGCTGGCGTCTTTTGTCGACTGTGAATTTTCCGGTTTTGTCCAATTCATCATAGAGCTTTGGGTTGAAATGTCCTCCTTCTTTTGGGAAATGCATGCCGCCCAAAAAGATGTTTTTACCCTCATCAAACCCTGCTACCAATTCAGGTGGTTTGTTATGCCATTTCCCCGTAAAAAAAGTCCGGTAGCCATTTTCTTTAAAAACTTCAGGCATGGTAGGGTGAGGACTTTCTCCTGTGGTCGGATTGGCAAATGAGGCAGGAATATTCCAAAACGGCCTGCCTGTCAAGAGCATGGCACGACTGAATGCGCAGATGGCACCGTGGTTGCCACCGAGCACATGTGCCCGTGTGAAGCTGGTACCCATTGCAGCCAAACGATCCATATTTGGCGTGTGGATTTCATCGTTGCCCCAGGCTCGAATGGTGTTCCAGCTTTGATCGTCGGTATAAAGGATGAGGACGTTGGGAGGAGTGCTTGGCCTTTTTTCGATGATTTGTTTAGGCGGGCAGGTAGCAAAGAATAGGTAAGCAAACAGGAAGTATCTCATGGAAGGTAATTTTCTTTTACTTGCGAAGAAAAAGGACATCATTCAGTTTTCCAAAAAACTATCCCTAATTTTTCCATTCCTCACATTCATTGAAAACCAAATCCTGGCAAGCAGAGCAAATATCCTTGTCCATTTGTTTGTAAATAGCAGTGATTGCATCTTTTTTTGAAAAGAAGAAATGATCCTCGCCAATCTGCTCCTTAAACCCACCCCTGTTCAAAGAGTCTTGGGCGATTCTTTTAAGGCCTGTAAAATAGAGGCCTCCACCTTTTTCTTTCCATTTTTTTGCTTCTTGCAATACCCATTCGCAGCCTGCCACATCAATGAAGTTGACTCCGTTGGCCTGAATCAACAGGGAATTGCAATGCGGCCCGACCTGCTCGGAGAGTTTGTTTATTTCTGTTGAAATATGGCCTACCGAGCCAAAAAATATGGACCCATCGATACGGGCGATTTTAAGTTGGGGGCATTCTTTCAGGTCTTTGCGGATCAGGTAGGTAAATTGCCTCGTTGGGTGGTCGGGATCGGGGGCCATCGTGGCTACATTAGGCATGGAGGTTTGCTGCAAGTAAAAGACGAGGGACGTAATGACCCCAAAGAAAACGGCATATTCCAACTCCAAAAACAAAGTCGCTAACAGCGTTGCCAATAGCACAGTCATTTGCCGCTTGCTGGCTATGCGGACTGTTTTCATAAACTGGAAATCAATCAGGTTGTAACCTACCAGCATGATGACCCCAGCCATTCCCGCAATGGGTAGGTAGGCAATCAAAGGAGCGATAAATAAGAGGATGACCAACAATATTAAGGAAGCAAAAATGGCTGCCAGCGGTGTTTTTGCTCCAGCATCGTAATTGACCCCAGACCTCGTGAACGACCCTGCACCAACATAACAAGAAAAAAAACCACCGACGATGTTAGAAAGTCCTTGTCCAATGAACTCTTGGTTACTATTAATTTCCTGTCCTGATTTTTGGGCGATCGAACGGGCGATCGCCATCGCTGACATAAGGCCTAAAATCGCAATAGCCAGGGCCGTTTGCAGCATAGATGCCAGGCTTTCTTGTTCGAAGTGGGGCATGTGGAAACTAGGTATCGCGGTCGGTACATCACCCACCAGCCGAAGCCCTGACGATTGGCCGCCCATGAAATATGCCCCGATGGTGCTAAGTACCAGTGCGACTAACAAATTGGGCACTTTGGGGAGGAATTTTTTTAAGAGAATAGCGGTAAGCAAGGTGCCGGTGCCGAGTACCAGCGCATACATGTTGCTTTTTTCTATGTTTTCGGCAATCAGTTCCAAACTTAGCATAAGAGACTTGCCGGATTTGATGTATAACCCCAACAGGTGTTTGAGCTGACTAAACATGATAAGAACAGCTGCTCCAGCCGTGAATCCGACGACTACCACATTCGATACAAAATTGATGAGCGTGCCCATACGCGCTATTCCAAGTATCAACTGAAAGGCACCTGCCAATAAGGTAACGGCCAGTGCGTATTCGATGAATTGGGCAGAGCCTGGCTCCGCCAGTTGCCCAACCGAGGCAAATATGACCAGCGAAATGGGCGTTGTCGGACCTGATACCAAATGCTTCGAAGATCCAAAGAGTGCTGCCACTATCGGAGTGACCATTGCTGTGTACAGTCCATAAATAGGAGGTAGTCCAGCAATCATGGCAAAAGCTACCCCCTGCGGCAAAACGATCACCGCACCTGTTAATCCAGCGATAAGATCAGCTTTTAATGTATCTGGAGTGACTTCGTGCCACCATTTCAAAAATGGAAAAAAGCGGGAGATCAGATTAGATTTTGCGTTGGTCTGCAATTCGGATGTAATATTTGAATTGGAAAATTTTCAGATGGCGAAGTTACAATTCTATTGTTTTATCCCAGTGATAATGGTCACGGGAGAGAGTTTTGGGCAACTACTCACGAAGCAACTACGGCTCAGGAGCGACACTTTTCTAAAAAGCGTCGCTTCTTTCGGAGAATGTCAGTATTAATTGGAGCAACTGTTCACCATCTATCATTTAGGGGAATTTTTTACAAAAAATAGTTGTCATAAATAATTGAAAATCAATATTTTAATAAGATATGATTAAATTTTATTCTGTACAAATTGGCCTATTTGTCCACGTTTGTTTTAATATATTACAGCATTTTTGTGGTGTAAATGTCTGTTACGGGTTTTCACCTAAATAAAATCTCGTTATTATGAAATCTAATGCTGCAATCGAGTTACTCCGCAACTTTCCAATATTCGAAGGATTGTCCGATGAATATTTCAAGAATCTTGAGGATGTTATCACTATCCAAAAAACCTCACGGTTCAGTGAACTCTACGGAATGGGCGACCCTTCAGATAAAATTTATTTTCTGTTGAAAGGTACGGTGAAAACGTGTACGATCTCTAACGATGGCAGGGAAGTTATTAAAACGGTCATCCACCCTGTCTCCATGTTTGGCGAGTTGGGTTTGGTCGGTGAAAAACATCGGCATGAATCAGCCGTGGCCATGAACAAAGATGTTGCGTTTTGCACTATTTCAATACAGGCATTCCAGCAGTTGATGCGGAGCAACCATAGTCTATGCCTGAAAATATTGAACATGGTCGGCAAGCGGCTCCTGAATGTCGAACAAAAATTGGAGTCATTGATCTTCAAAGATGCACGTGCCAGAATCATTGATTTTCTTAAAGATTCTGCAAATAAAACTGGACGCCGGGTCGGTTACGAAATGCTGTTCAAGCATTGTCTTACGCAGCAAGACATTGCCAACCTGACTGGTACTTCCCGGCAAACGGTAACTTCTGTTTTAAATGATTTAAGAAAAGACAATCTCATCTACTTCAACCGGAACACGATATTGATCCGGGATATGGGCAAGCTGAGTTGATGATCGATTTTTGAATGATGAATTATGATTGATAATGCTATTCCTTATCAATCATAATTCATCATTCACCAACCCTCCTCCGTTCCACAGTGTAAACCTGTCCTTCCAATCCAAGTTTTGTGTTTGGGAAAATTGCTCTCGCTTCCTTTTCAAAGCAATCCAATTCCTTATAACGGGAAGAATAATGGCCGGTTATCAGTGTGCATACATTGGCCGACTTTGCAATTTGCGCAGCTTGTTTTGCGGTGCTGTGCTTTGTGGTCACTGCATTTTCCATTGCATCTTCACAAAATGTGGTTTCGTGGTACAGCAAGTCAACATTTTTTATAACGGGAATGATGTCTTCATGGTAAGCCGTGTCAGAAATAAAAGCAAAAGACCGGGGACGATATGCAGGCAAGGTCAACTCATAGTTGGGGATTACCTGCTTTCCGGCGATTATGTCATGTCCTTCTTTAGCAGCAATTATTTGAGGGATGCTGAGATCGTATTTGGCGATTTTTTCAGGATCCATATTTTTCTGAAACGGTTTTTCTTGAAATAGAAAACCGCATGTCGGTATTCGATGATTGAGTGGTATGGTGGAGACCGTTAGGTCATTGTTTTCAAAAATTTCCTGACTTGATTTACAGTCAAAAACGTGAAATCTAAGTTGAAAGGATAACTGAGTGCCTGGGTTCAATTGGGCCAAAATCATTTCCTTTAAACCAGCTGGCGAGTAGATGTCAATAGGTGTGACACGATTGTTTAGAGCATAGGAGAAAAGCAAACCTGGCAAGCCAAAAATATGGTCGCCGTGGAGGTGGCTGATAAAAATTTGGTTGACCTTGTTCCGCGGTATTGTGAACTTGCTCATCTGCATCTGAGTGCCTTCTCCGCAGTCAATCAAAAAACAATGATTTTGGACTTGTAAAACTTGGGCCGTAGGAAACCGGCCATGCGCTGGCGCAGCGCCACTAACACCTAAAATGGTGAGTGCGAAATCCATCGTCAACCTTGCGCTTTTACATCTTTTTCCAATTCATCCATAATGATATAATCAACTGATTCAGAAACAGTTGGGATAATAGTCAATACCGAGTTGAGCCGTGATATCTCGATCAGTTTCCGAACTGGGTCGTGCTCGATTCCAGTTAATACAAAAGTTCCCAAGGATTTCCAGAGCCGGTTGGCCGTAAGGATGGCACTGAGGCCAGATGAGTCAACGTATTTTACATGGGTGAGATCAAGTATCAAATTTGCAATGCCTTCATTAGATAGGATAACTAGTTCGGATTTCAGGTTGGGGGCTACTGTTGAATTTAGGTTCTCCTCTTGCAATTCCATCACTGCGTAATTCTCTTTCTTGTCAATTGAATATTTCATAAAATTTATACTTTTTTTCAAGCTTGGTATGTGGTTGGGAACAATTTAGGGCACGACAATTTGAGCCAGATTTTTTTAGAGGCGCTAAGGTAATACAAACATTTGTAAAAAAGTCAAATTACCGACCAATCAGTTCTCCGGTCATGGAAAGTAACATTGCTATTTCCAAGCGAAACATTAGGTACTATAAAATGTTATATCTGTCGTTGTTAAAAATTCAATGGGTTTAGAGCTGCAAGAGTTGAAGACTGGCATTGTTTTTAACAAAAATAAACAGAAAGAGTGAAGAGGGTTGGCGAGAATAATATTTTGCGCTTATCGCAAAATAGCGAATGAATTAATTTTTTTTAACCCAGTTATTGATTTCTTCTCCAATTCATCTTAACATTGCTTTTAATCCCGTAACCACCTCCTTTATAGCTTTCAAGGTTTGGTTAGTTTCAGGCACATTACACAGTTTCCAAAGCAATTTTGGAATCTCAATAAATACCCTTCTTGATCCTGTGCATTAATTTGCTCTATAACAAGAAAAGTATTTGATTATCCGTATGAATGAAAACTGAACATATCTTAATAGCGATTGTCCAAATATGATGAACGACAAAAAATTTTCACCCAAAGTCAAAAAGATAATTTCTGTCAGCAGGGATGAAGCGATTCGTTTGGGGCAGGATTTTATCGGTACAGAGCACCTTCTCCTCGGATTGATGCGAGAACCCGATAGCTTGGCCATGCGGGTTTTGGATTCACTGGATGTGGATCAGGTTGAACTGCGCCAAGTTGTTGAGGAAACGGTACCCCGTAAGCCTTCCGCGCATTCAACAATCCATGTTGGAAACCTGCCGCTCAACAAACAGGCTGAGAAAGTGCTGAAAGTAACTTTTTTGGAAGCGAAGGCTTTGAAGAATGAAGAAATTGCTCCCGAACACTTGCTTCTTTCCATCCTAAAGCACAAAGACAACCCTGCCTGCCGCATATTGAACCAATTCGATATTGATTATGAAATATACAAAGCCGAATTGGAGTATGTACGCCACGACCAGGATTTTACTTCTGGAATAGAGCCTTATGCGCAAGCTCCCGGAGGCGATGATGAATCATTTGAGGAAGAGGACAATCCCAAATTCCAGCAGCAGCGAAAAGGGCAACAAAAATCGCGCACACCAGTCTTGGATAACTTTGGGAGAGACCTGACAAAACTTGCCGAAGAAGGAAAATTGGATCCGATTATCGGTCGGGAAAAAGAAATCGAACGTGTCTCTCAAATTCTTAGTCGCAGAAAGAAAAACAATCCGATCTTGATAGGTGAACCTGGGGTTGGCAAAACCGCTATC
This sequence comes from Saprospiraceae bacterium, assembly GCA_029263015.1. Lineage (GTDB taxonomy): Bacteria > Bacteroidota > Bacteroidia > Chitinophagales > Saprospiraceae > UBA6168. The sequence goes on from JAJCYI010000058.1 coordinate 16,788, forward strand.
GTAGAAGGACTTGCGTTACGAATCTATCAGCGGAAAGTACCCCGCACCTTGTTTAACAGGCGAATCGTCATGTTGGATTTGGCGGCCTTGGTAGCTGGTACTAAATACCGTGGACAGTTTGAAGAACGGATGAAAGCTATAATGAATGAATTGGAAAAAACCCGCGAGGTTATCCTTTTCATTGATGAAATACACACCATCGTTGGTGCTGGAGGTGCAACTGGATCGCTCGATGCCTCGAACATTTTTAAACCTGCACTTGCACGGGGTGAGTTACAATGTATTGGAGCCTCAACACTTGACGAGTACCGCCAATATATTGAAAAAGACGGGGCACTTGACCGCCGCTTCCAAAGAGTTTTGGTTGATCCTCCAAGTCCGGAAGAGACGATCCATATCTTGAACAATATCAAGGAAAAGTATGAAGAGTTTCACCATGTAGAATATTCTGATGAGGCCATTAAGGCTTGTGTGCAATTGAGTGATAGGTATATGAGCGACCGCTTCTTGCCAGACAAGGCAATTGACGTTCTGGACGAAGTTGGTGCAAGGGTGCATTTAAAAAACATCCATGTGCCGCGCCATATTGAAGAATTTGAAAGGAAAATTGAAGAAATAAAGGAATCGAAAAATCAGGCAGTTAAAAACCAACAATACGAGCGAGCCGCAGATTTACGCGATGAGGAAAGCAAATTGCTGCGCCAACTGGATTTTGCTAAAATGCAATGGGAGGAGGAGAGCAAGATTAAGCGTTACCCTGTTGGAGAAGAGGATATTGCAGAGGTTGTTTCCATGATGACCAGCATCCCTGTAAAACGGGTTGCCCAGAGCGAGAGTAAAAAGTTGATTTACATGGCTGACGACATCAAGAAGATGATAATTGGCCAGGATGAGGCTGTAGCCAAAGTGGTCAAAGCCATACAACGGAACAGGGTAGGGTTGAAAGATCCCAAGCGCCCGATCGGCTCTTTCATTTTCCTTGGCCCTACTGGGGTTGGGAAAACTGAATTGGCAAAAGCCATGGCTCGGTACATGTTCGATTCTGAGGATTCCCTTGTCAGGATTGACATGAGTGAGTACATGGAGAAATTTTCGATCAGCAGACTGATAGGTGCTCCTCCAGGCTATGTGGGTTATGAGGAAGGAGGGCAATTGACTGAAAGGGTAAGGCGTAAACCGTACTCAGTTATCCTTTTGGATGAAATTGAAAAAGCACACCCGGATATTTATAACATTCTTTTGCAAGTGCTCGATGATGGCCAGTTGACTGATAGCCTTGGGCGCAAAGTTGATTTCAAGAACAGCCTGATAATAATGACTTCGAATATTGGGGTCAGACAATTGAAAGACTTTGGGCAAGGTGTAGGTTTTGCCACCAAGGCCAGAAAAGATCAAGCTGAAGATGCAGCAAAGGGAATTATCAAGGATGCACTTAAAAAGACTTTTGCGCCTGAATTCCTTAACAGGATTGATGATATTGTGATTTTCAATAGTCTTGATAAAAAAGAGATTTTCCAAATCATTGACATTACGTTGAAAGATGTTTTCAAACGCTTGGAGGATCTCGGGTATAAGCTGGACCTTTCGGAAAATGCAAAAAACTTTGTTGCAGAAAAAGGCTACGACCCTCAATTTGGTGCTCGCCCTCTGAACAGGGCGATCCAAAAATATATTGAGGATCCATTAGCAGAATTCCTTTTGAATGAGAACCCTCCAGAGGGTACCCACTTAAAGGCGATAATGAATAAAAAAGGAACTGGCCTGGATGTGAAAATTGCCAAAGCTGTAAAAACTGATGCATAATAGCTTGGCAATTATTTAGATAAGGGAGTAGGCAATAAATAAGCTCCCTAATTTTGCGAAGTTATTTTTTCTTGTAAAAGTGCTTGAAAAACTAAGGATAGTGGGGCTATGGTTCTTTTTTCAAGTGTTTTTAGAAGGAAAAAGAACGAACCCAAACGGGTAGGTTATTTGTTGCCTACTCCCTAAGTAAGCAAGAACGGTCAATGTAGGGATACTCGGTTCCTGTACATTGACCGTTTGGTTTTTGAGAAAATAGCTTAAGAATTTAATTTATAAGTTGTTAAAGTTTAACTCTCGGTAAATTCTTTAGATATTTGAACAATTCAAAACGGATCAGGAATTTGCAGCTTGGTTGTCTGTTAAAGATAGCTGGCTTCAAACATTCTATTCCTGTTTATAAAATATTTTTTTAACTAAATTTAATATCATTTGGCAAAAGGAAGATTCCGTCGCAGATACCCTAAAAGAGAAGTAGGGCCGTTTTTTCGAATCAATGAACAAATCAGAACCCCTGAAATACGCTTGGTCGGCGACAACTTAGAAGAACTAAGCAAAATAATAGGGGAAGAATTGGAGTCCGGAGAAGTTTACCAAACCAGGCAAGTCGTTTCTTGGACCGACAGGGTTAACCTTGACCTTGTTGAGATTTCTCCAAATGCAAAACCTCCTGTCTGTAAGCTCACCGATTATAAAAAATTTCTTTACGAGAAAAAAAGGAAGCAAAAAGAGTTGAAGGCGAAGGCAGTCAAGACGATTTTGAAAGAAATCCGGTTTGGACCAAACACGGACGATCACGATTTCGATTTCAAAACACGACATGCAAAAGGTTTCTTGGAAGACTCAAACAAAGTGAAAGCTTATGTCCATTTCTATGGCCGCTCGATTGTGTTCAAAGACCGTGGCCGCGACTTGCTTGCTCGATTTATAAAGGAATTGGAAGAATATGGAGCACCAGAAAGCCCTCCCAAAATGGAAGGCAAACGCATGATTGTAATTATGGTGCCTGGCAAGAAAAAGAAAAAAGAGCCGAAGGAATGATTCCTTTTGCTTTATTGGATAAATAAAATGAATGTGGATGTCCTTAATTCTTGAGGTAATCCACATTTCTTTTTTGTTGGGGTTTGCTCTTATATAGACAGTTGCCTACCTTTGCGCCTCTTTTAAAAAATAAGATATTATTATGCCTAAAATGAAGACCCATTCCGGTGCGAAAAAACGTTTTTCCTTGACCGGTACTGGAAAAGTGAAACGCTTCCACGCTTTTACATCGCACATGATGCGCAACAAGAGCAAAAAGCAAAAGCTGCGCCTCCGTAACGCGACAACTGTTTGTCCGGCGGAAGAATCAAAAGTTAAGCGGATGCTTGCTAAAGCGTAGTTGACCTAACCATTTTTTTTAACGAGAGTACAGGAAATAAGAATCGTGAAGGATGTAGAAAAACTTCTTTCCGGTCTCTGTGCTGAACTAAAAACACAATAACATGCCACGTTCCGTAAATTCGGTTGCCTCAAGAAGGAGGCGCAAAAAAATTCTTAAACAAGCCAAAGGTTTTTTTGGTGCCAGCAAAAACGTCTGGACAGTAGCCAAAAATTCCGTTGACCGTGCAATGGCCTTTGCCTATGTCGGGCGTAAGCTGAAGAAAAGAGCTTATCGCAGTTTGTGGATTGCCCGTATCAATGCAGGTGCCCGCCAAAATGGTACTACATATTCTAAATTGATGCATGGCCTCAGCAAAAGTAACATTGACTTGAACCGCAAAGTATTGGCTGATTTGGCAATGAATAATCCAAAGGCTTTTACAGAAGTATTGAACAGCGCGAAGTAAGGAAGCGGCCTGGGATGTATGTAAAAAAGGGAAATGAGCTTTATGCTTATTTCCCTTTTTTCGTTTTTGCCCAGTCCTTTGATTACTCCAATCAATTTTAGCAGACCCATTTTGGAAGAAACATATCAACCCTTGATTTTCAGGATTTCAAACAAAAGAAAAACCCCGTGCAGAGGAATACTGCACGGGGTTTTCTGATTTGTCAGAACCAAGGCATCATGCCTTTTCAGCAGCTTTGGCCCTTTTGAATGACCTGCGATCTCTTTTATCTTGTTTCTTTTGTGCGATTTTGATATCAGCTTTAGAAAGATCTGACATGACTGGAGAAGCGATAAATATAGAAGAGTAAGTTCCTACTATTACACCGATTACCAATGCGAAAGCGAAACCTTTGATGCTTCCTGTTCCGAACAACCATAGTACAAATACAGTGAATAAGGTCGTGATTCCCGTAATTACGGTACGGCTCATGGTACTGTTGATGGCCCTATTGATTACCTCATTCTTATCTTTATCTGGGTAGATGCCAGAATACTCCCTGATACGGTCATAAACAATCACCGTATCGTTCACTGAGTAACCAATTATGGTAAGAATGGCTGCAATGAAAGCTTGGTCAATTTCCATTGGGAAAGGCAAAAAACCATGTAGCAAGGAGAATAATGAAACAACAACCAGTGCATCGTGGGTGGTTGCGATAACAGCTCCCAAACTATATTGCCACCTTGAGAAACGGATGAGGATGTAAAGGAAGATAACCAGCAGTCCAAAGACAACTGCTTCTCCTGCACTCTCTCTAAGGTCATTGGCCACAGTCGGGCCTACCTTACTGAATGAAATAACATGTGCTACATCTTTGGCGTCAGGATTTTTAAAATCTGTTGCCGAACTATTGCCGACAAATTCTGTCAAGCCAGCATGCATTTTTTCCATGACCAGTTCTGGTGCATCCTCCTCCTGGCTATCTATTAAGTAATCGGTCAGGATATTATAAGTGTTGTCTGAGTTAACAGCTTTTACAGTAGGCGTTTTTCCTAGACCCTCTGAGAGGGCATTCCTTATCTGGTCGGCACTTACATTTTCTGGAAATTCAACATTCATGGAATAACCCCCACGGAAATCTACGCCAAGGTCGAACCCTCGGACAAAGAAAGAGGCCAGTCCCATTCCAATAATAATAGCAGAAAGAGCATAAAACCTTTTACGTTTGGCCATCCAGTCAACGTCCAAGTGTGCCAAAACATTTTTGGTAGTATTGGTCCAGAAGCTAAGGGTCTTGCCTTTCGAAAACCACCAATCAAAAATAAACCGGCTTACCAAAACTGCAGTAAATAAGGTGGAAAGAATACCGATCATCAAAACTGCGGCAAATCCTTTGATTGGGCCGAGACCAAATACGAATAGCACGACTGCCGTGAGGAAAGTGGTCACGTTTCCATCAATGATGGCAGAATAAGAATGTTTGTAACCGTCTTTCATGGCCATCGTCAACGATTTACCGGCCCTTAATTCCTCTCGTATTCGCTCGTAAATGATAACGTTTGCATCCACCGCCATACCAATGGTCAATACGATACCGGCGATTCCGGGCAATGTCAGGACTGTTCCGATGGAGGCGATGGCACTTATCATGAAGATCACGTTCAAAAACAGAACGGCGATAGAAACAATACCAGCACTGCTGTAATAAAAGATCATAAAGGCCAAGACCAAAATAAATCCAACCATTAAGGCGGTCAAACTTGTGTTGATGTTCTTTTCACCTAGTGATGGGCCGACCAAAGATTCTTGTATGATCTGTGTGCCGGTTGGCAGCTTGCCAATCTGGAGAATGTTGGCAATATCCTGTGCTTCCTGAACGTCGAACGAACCGGTGATTTGCGAGTCGCCAGTTGTAATTGGATTGATTACACGAGGAGCGGAAACCACACTGCTATCAAGTACAATAGCGATTTCACGGTTGTTGTCCTGCGCTGCTTTAGTGGTCATTTGACCCCAAATCCTTGCGCCTTCCTGGTTCATTTTCAGGCTGATGGCTATTTCGCCAGTCGTTGGATTAGGACTTGCAAAAGCATTGGTTACAAGATCGCCTTCAAGTGGTGCTTTGTCACTTCCAGGTTCTTTCTTGATAGCATATAATTCATATTGGTCAGTTGAATTACCATTCGGGTCTTTGGCGGGCGTACGGCTCCAAAGCAATGATGCATTGTGTGGGAAAAGCTCTTTAATGCCAGGCCGGCTCAACATTTCATTAATGGCATTGCGCTTGTTCTTATCTGCTGTACCCATAGGAGCAAGACCAAAAGAACCATCGTTGAGGGTGAAAAGGTCAAATAACGGGCCTTGCTCACCAAGCAAAGCATTGGAATTATCAATATCCGCCAGTGCATTTTCTGTCGAATCTTTATCAACCTGTTCGTTGTCAACAAGTATGTCCGTTGTGTCTGAAGGAGGAGTTGTGGTACTTTCCACCTCGCCTTCCTCCAATTTTTTTAACTTATCATTGGCTTCTCGAAAAGCATTTTGAATGCCTGCGTCGGTAATGCGGTAAACATTCCAAAATTCAAGTTTGGCAGCCGCCTGCAAGTAATTCCTTGCACGCTTAGGGTTTTCAACACCCGGCAGTTCAACCAGGATCATGTCCCGTGCCTTATCGAGGGAAACAGTCGGGCCAACAACACCCAGCTTGTCAATCCTTTCTTTCAAGAGCTTGTAGGTATTGTCAACCGCCTGGTCAGCCTCGGTACGGAGGATGGTCGCCATGTCGCTATCAGACGTGTTTGTATTCACTTTGTCCGTGAGCGATTCATTTCTTTTGAACAGGCTGTTCAACGGGCGGTCGGGAGCAACCTTTTGCCAAGCTTCCACAAATAAATTAATATAGTTGGCTTTGGAATTCTGCTGCGCTTCGGTAGCACTTGCCAATGCCTGCTCAAGGGTGGCGTCCTGGCGGTTGCCGGCGAGGGCACGCAGAAAGTCCCGTAAATCAACCTGCATCAAAACACTCATTCCGCCTTTAAGGTCAAGTCCAAAGTTGAGTTGTGAACTTTTCAGATCCTGGTAAGTATAGGTTTTCAACAAAGGCAACCTGAAAACTTCTTCCGTTGACATAGAGTCCAAGTAGGCGGCCCGTTTAACTTTTATACATCCATCATCATCATCGGCCCCGCACATAGTCTCTGCATAACTCAATGCATCGTTCTCTACCCTGTTTGTTGGGAGGATGTACATAAACTGGATCAGGGAAACAACCGTTAAGGCTGCGAGGAAGAACTTTACAATTCCTTTTCCTTGCATGACAAGCAATTTTTTTTATTGAAAAGCATGGGGGACTGTCATTTGAAAATTTTCGTCGGTGAAATTTTTCCAGGACTTCTAATCCTGTCACTGAAAACAACACATCTCTTAACCCACCTTCACATTTTGACTTTAATATATTGTAGAAAAAGCTGATAAAGACTTTTAATATTTTAATTAAATTATTAAAAATCAATTACTTACGGATTTGAAAAAAAAAATTCCAGAACCCTTTTGAAAAAACAGCGCAAATATACGCTTTTAACTCGATTCTATGGGTTTTGTTTCATTGGAAAACAGTGGGTTAGTTTGATATTGGGCAGTTGGTAGCGGGAGTAGTTCAGCGGACAATATTCCGAGGCTTACCTTCCAAAAATGCTTTCACATTTTTGACCGCTTCGTCCAGTAATTTTTGTCTTGAACCGTTCGTTGCCCAGGCGTTGTGGGGTGTGATGATGCAGTTTTTTGCACCGAAAAGTATATTGCCTTTTTGGGGAGGTTCTTCTGAAATGACATCCAATCCTGCACCGGCGATCCTGCCAGAAACAAGGGCCTTTTTTAAATCTTCTTCTACGATCAAACCTCCCCGTCCAGTGTTGATGAGATAAGCGGTTTGCTTCATCTTGTTAAGCGACTCAGTATTTATAATGCCTTGATTTTCAGCGGACAACGGAGCATGTAGGCTGACCACATCGCTTTTTTTCATCATATCGTCAAAACTTACAAACTCGACCCCTGCTTGTTTATCCCGTTCTGGATGCCTGTGGTGTGCAACAACCTGCATGTCAAATGCCTGAGCAATAACCGCCACTTTCTTTCCAATCTGTCCAAACCCATAAATGCCTATTGTTTTGTTTGCCAAACCGATAGTAGGGGAGAGGGTATAACTGAAGTCATCTTGGTAGCCCCAATGTCCGTTCAGCACACTTTGGGCATGGTCGGAAATTCGGTTGGTCAGTTCCAGCAACAGTGCAAAAACGTGCTGTGCAACAGATTGGGCAGCGTAGCCCCTAACATTGCAGACCTTTATATCAAGGTCTGTAGCTGCATCAATATCAACAACATTGTACCCGGTAGCCAATACACAGATGCATTTCAAATTTGGCAATTTGTTCAATACCTCCCTGTCCAGAATAGTCTTGTTGGTCAACACCACCGTGGCTTCCCTTGCTCGCTCAATTACCTGATTGGCAGGTGTCCGATCAAAAACATTGACTTGCCCCAGTCGTGAAAGACCCTCCCATGAAAGATCCCCAGGGTTGGTGGTGTACCCGTCGAGCACTGTAATTTTGGCCATGGATAACTTTTTACTTTTTACTTTTTACTTTTTACTTTTTACTTTTTACTTTACTTCCTGAACTTTGCGGCTTGAATGAGAGGGTTCAGGAGTCGGAGTTGAGAATCAAGGAATATTAGGATGTTTATTTTAACAAACGATTTCTCTAACTGACCCCTGACTCCTAAAACCTGACCCCTCAAAAAAAAGCAAATGAATTTTTTCAGGAAATTGTGGGCAATATATGGCATCTTGGTATTTTTCCTTCTGTGGGTCATATTGATGCCTTTTTATTTATTGGCCTTTTTATTTTTTCCGAAAAGCTGGACCAAGTACATCATTTGGTTTAGCCATCATATTTATACCCGCCTCTTTTTTACTTTGACTTTAGTGCGTTTGGAGATCACAGGACTGGAAAATCTTGATCCCCAAAAAACATACATACTTGTCAGCAATCACCTGACTGCGCTGGATTTCATGATAAATGCTCGTGCTTATCCTGGCGTGTATAAATACCTGGCTAAGAAGGATTTGATTAAAGTCCCTGTTTTTGGTTTTATTGTAAAAAAACTCTGTGTGTTGGTTGACCGCACCAACCGGGCTTCGAGGAGCAAAAGCATGGATTTCATGCGCCGGACATTAAAGGAAGGTTATTCGGTTTTCCTTTACCCTGAAGGTACTCGGAACACATCGGACGAGCCGCTCCTGTCTTTCCACAAAGGGGCGTTCACCATGGCCATCGAATTTGGTTATCCTGTCGCTGTGCAGACTTTGGTCAATGTGAAAAATGTATCTGGCCTCGCCCATGGCCTCGACTTTTCGCCCGGCAAAGTAAAAGTTGTCTGGAGCAAACCGATTCCCGTTGACGATCTGACGGTCAAAGATGTAAATGTATTGAAAGACAGGGTGGCGGAGGTGATGAGAGGGAATTTGCAGGAGGCACATTGATTTCCGCATTAGCCGCACCTTCCAAAACATGAGTCATCCCATAAGTAAGGTGTACACGTTTTTTCGCTCTTTTGGACTGAAAAACGTGCAAATTCCAGTGGATAAAGGGATAAATGGGACATTTTAGGAAGAATCCTTTAGCTATTGTTCTAAATTATACTCCTG
>JAJCYI010000059.1 GCA_029263015.1 Saprospiraceae bacterium
AAACCACAACGGGAGCGGCCTTTTTGCCTTTTACCAGTTCAATATCGTAAATCCTTTTTTTTAATCAAACCACAACCGGTTGTAGTCAATGATGGGGGAAGAAAAAATATCGTAAATCCTTTTTTTTAATCAAACCACAACGGCGCCTGCGGCGCCGTTGTGGTTTGATTTTTTAGCATATAACCTCCCTTATTTCACCATCAGTTTATCCGTCCATATTCTATCCTGTCCTATTATTTCAAGAATATACATCCCTCCTGACAATTCACTTAAATACAGTTCATTGTTGCCTTTATGAACCCTTATTGCCTTTTTCATTTTACCATTCAAATCAAATAGGCGAAGTTCACCATCTGCGGGAAAATTTTTCAAAAATACTCGGTTGGCAGCAGGGTTGGGGTAGAGGTCAAGGGCTGAGGCGATCACTTCCCTACTAGCAACCGTTGCATCTTCGATCACCTGATAATCTGCAAAAAAACCAACAGTGGCAAGGGAGGCAGGAAGGGCACATAGAAAGTGGCCGAATACGGGGCTGGCACTGATGGCCTGCACGTCGGGGGCACCATTGGCTATCATGGCAGCTTCGGCCACCAAGCTGTTTTCGTACGGTACTTCCTCGTCCATTTCACAATAATATAAACGGGTCGGCGCTTGTGGCGACCAGTCATAGACATTGTTTTCGAGCATGGCAAGGTTCATTGGGTGGTCAGGATTGTCAACCACCGCTTGCACATAACTTTCCTCTAAAAGCCTCAATGGGATGACCACACCTTCATTCGTTTCCAACAGTCCAACCAATAGGGAATCCATTTTACTTAAAGAAATAAGCTCGTTTGAGTAATCTTCTACCACTTGGCGGTAAGGTGCCCTGAATGCTGTTTCAACATCTGGATAAATATCACCATATACCGTTTGGTAGGAAATGAAGGTATTGATAAGGTAGCCGGGCCGGGTGTATTCTTCTTCGCTCAATATCAGGTCACGCATCACCTCGGCCACGCTGTATGGGCCAGACATGGGTGCAGCCGCCGTTACTATAAATTCATCTGCCATTTCGGCTTCCAAATGGCGGTGCAATGCCATTGCCGAGTGCCCACCCTGGGAATAACCGCTCACGAAAACCTGGTCATTTATGAAAATATCGTTCATGGCAGCATATTCCCGCCCCGCTTGCATCATGTCCACAGCGACCCATACTGCCGACGCTGCGTGTATATAAGGATGCACGCCAGGATGCACACCTAAACCCAATAAATCGGGCGCAACTGTCACATATCCTTTGCCGGCAAATGCAATGGGGATGTCGGAATCAAGTCCAAGTCCCGATGGCACGTCATCATTGAACCCAGCTGTGCCGTGCTGGTAACAGGCAAAAGGATAAACCTTAGTTGGATCATCCGGCACTGCCAACATGCCCGAAACGGTAACGGTGTTGCCGTCAAGGTCCAAAGATTCATAAGTCACTTTATAGGCATCGGCGCCATAATCAAATGTGGTAATGAAAAAGAATTTAGCGCCCAACTCCTCAGGTGTGAAGTGGACAAGGTGCTCAACGGTGAGAAAGCCCTGGGCATTGGTTATTTGGCAGGAGAGCAACAGCAATAAAAGAATTCGGGTAATTTTTTTTGACATAAGAATTTGGTTAGAATGTAGTGCGAATCCCCAGATTCGCACCAACGCACACGAATCTGGGGATTCGTATTACCTAGCGTTTTATTTGAACGTCACAATACGGTTTTCAAGCAAAGGTAAAAACTGAAAGATGAAACAGGGAAAGAGAACTTCCCAACTGTCGGCATGCAGCAGATAGAAGGGTTATATTTGCATTTTTTTGATCAAACCTTAAAAGGCTAAGTTTTCCAAAATCATATTGAATGAACACATTCCAGCGAATATCCGTCTTCTTATTCTCACTAACGATATTATCATCTTGCACATTTACGAGCAATGGCCAGAAGGGCAACAACCCCATGCGAATTGCCTTTTACAATGTCGAAAACTTGTTCGACACGGAAGACGACCCACTGACTTTGGATGAGGATTTCACTCCTTCCGGCAAACAAAAATGGACGGACGAGCGCTACCGCACCAAATTGCAGCGAATCGACCAGGTGGTGACAGGAATGGAATACCCCGTCCTGTTGGGCCTGTGCGAGGTAGAAAACCAAGTTGTTTTGAATGACCTCTGCAAAACGACCAGTTTGGCAAAAAACAAATACCAATTTGTACATTTCGATTCACCTGACCGACGAGGCATTGACGTTGCGTTATTGTACCAGAAAAAACTGTTCAAAGTAATCAATGCTGAGAAAATCCATGTTGATTTCCCTGATGAAATAGTGCCCAACATGCCGGGATATACCAGCCGGGATATTTTGGTGGTGGAGGGTTATTTACCCAAAAAACAGAAAGTGCATGTGATCGTTGCTCATTTTCCATCCCGCCGGGGAGGGGTGAAAGAAAGTGAACCAAAGCGCACCCATGTCGCCAAACATGTGCGGGATAAAGTGGATGAAATATTTGCCAACGACCCCAGCGCCAACATCATATTTATGGGCGACTTGAACGACGAGACGACCAACAAAAGCGTTGCTGTCACCCTGCAAGCCCACTCCCCTATCGACAAGCCTTCTTCCAAGGCTCTTTACAATTGCTTCGCTGAATTGGACGCCACCGGAGCTGGTTCGTACAACTATCGGGGCAATTGGAACATGCTCGACCAGGTCATTCTTTCAGGTGGGTTTTTTCTATCCGATAGTCCTTTTAAATTCCATTCTGCCACCATTTATAAAGAGGATTATTTAATGTATAAAGACAAAAAAAATGGTCTCCGCCCCAACCGGACTTATGGCGGACCAAACTACTATGGTGGGTATAGCGATCACCTGCCTGTTTTTATTGAGGTGGGAGGTGGTAAGTAAAATGGCAAGAAACGACTCTTTTGAGAGGAAACTCAGAAGCGACTTTTTTTAGAAAAGTGTCGCTTCTAACAAATTTCATTCATCCACATTCCGCTCCGATTTTAAGTCACGGTTCACGGCAATACTGGCATTGAGTTCAAAACCAACCAAGAGGATAAAACAATTGATTTGTATCCACAGCATGATGACGATGATGGTACCGATTGAGCCATAAATTTTATTATAGGTATTGAAGGCTTCTACATAAAGGGAGAATGCCACCGATGAAACGATTGAAAGGATTGTGGCGAGGGAGGCGCCGGGGGTAAACCAATTGAATTTTTGATGCAATGCTGCGCCATACCGGTAAATCAAGGCAATTCCAAAATAGAAAAGCGCCAGCGTAACCAGCCACCGAAACCCTCCGATCACATTGACGGCAAAGCGGGAAATGTTCGCCAAATCCAAAAACCAGGTAATTACGGTATTCCCTAAAATAATGAGAAAAACAGACACGACAAGCAAGCCGCCTGACTGAATGGTAAGAAAAATGGAGATGAGCCTTTTTTTCCAAACCGGTCTTTTACGGAAAGCTTTGAGATGTGTCTTTTCAAAACCAGCCATCAATGCCAACATGCCATTTGATGAAAAGAAAATGGCCAGGAAAAACCCAACCGACAGAAAACCCGAATTTGGTTTTACCATGGTTTTGATACTCTCCTGCAATTGCTTGCCAGCATTGGAAGGCATTATTAATTCAATATACGCATTGATTTCGGTTTCGAAAGTATCGTAAATGGGCAATAATGTGGCTACTGTAAATAGAAAAATGATGGCAGGGAACAAGGATAAAAAGAAACTAAATGCCATTGCATTTGCCCGGGAGATAATCGTTACCCGTCGGGCTTCGTTGTACAAAAAAACAGCAACGTCATACACCGGAACTTTAAAAAACCCTGGGAAAGAATGAGTTTTTGACCAACTAAGCGCCCCCTGCACCAAAGGATGGCGTTCAATTGCTGTTGCTATTTGTTTTATGGTTTTCATGGTTTTTCGATATAATGGTTTTTCGGTGTAACGGTGTAACGGTTTTTCACAAATAAATTTGATGGATTCAAAGGTAATTGTAAAATTGCTTTCGCAAAATATTTCATCCCCAACTTCCGACGCACAACCTTGAACCTTGAAACAATAAACCCTGAACCAACAAAACATGCCACAAACCCTCACCATACCTTTTCATTCATTCAAATTGCACCTACCAGATGGTGGCTCGATCATCTTTCCGCTAGCGGACGCGAATGCCCTTCATTTGAAAAAATCCGCTGGGCAATTATCACAAAAGTACCGAGATAAGTTTCAGAAAAAATTACTCGATCTGGGCAAATATGCGCGGGTGCTGGATGAATTGCAGCACGGCGAATTCATCCAAAAGACTTTTCAAATGGAATTCCCTGCCGCAAAAGATGGAATGAGCTACCCTGCCTTTGAGCTGGAATTCGATTATTTCTTTCAGGAATTCAACGAAAAATTTTGGGCCGTCATACCTGCCTTGGGACTCGAAACAATGGCCGACAAAGAAGAGGAATTGGAAGAGCGGTTACGGGAAGTAGTAAAAGTGGATTTTACTTCCAAAAAAAGGTTAAGCCATGTGCAGCTCATTATCAGTGCAATCTGGTTCGATGCCATTTCGATAGAAAAAACGGAAATGGACCTTACCTTTTATTCCCCTACCGAATTGGTGGATTTGCAAAAAGAACAAAAACGGCAATTGTTGCCCAAGGTCGCTGACAAACTAATAATAAAAAATAAAGTAGCTTATGGCAGGGAAGAAGAGTTGACTCATCTCGAAAGGATCGTTGCAAGTAATTTTTCCAAAAACACATTGCTTATTGGTGCTTCCGGTTCAGGTAAAACAGCACTTGTACGGGAATTGGCACACCGTCGGTTCGTACAAAAAGAACCCAACTACATCTGGGAGACCACCGCCTCGGTGCTGATAAAAGAACTGACCATCGAATCGGGCTGGCAAGACAACCTAAGCCTGTTGGTGAACGAACTGACTGCAAACGGTGACATCTTGTTTGTGCGCAACCTGGCAGAGTTGTTTGAAGTGGGACAATACGAAGGCAATAAAATAAGTATGGCAGAATACATCCAGCCATATATCAGCCGCGGCGAGTTAACGGTCATTACCGAATGTACCTCTGAAGAACGGGCGCGGATCGAAGTCCGCAGTCCAAATTACCTTTCGTTTTTCCAAACCATTCAATTGGAAGAGCCCAAGACTGGCCTGGAAGATATTATCCGACAAAAAGTAGAAGACTTGGCTGGTGCGAAACAAATAGTTTTTGAGACAGATGCGATTGATGAAGTAATCAGGCTGCACCAACGGTTTTCGCCCTATTCGGGCATGCCTGGCAAGCCTATTCGTTTCCTAGAAAGCATCCTTTTGGCCAAAGCACCAACAGAACCATCCGGGCCAGAAAACCAAGTAAAGGTACACCGCCATTCCGTTTTGCAACATTATTGCGACGAATCAGGCCTGCCCATGTTCATGATCGACCCGTCGCTTCCCATGGAAGTTGAAGGAATCAAATCCCAATTCAATGGCAATGTTTTTGGGCAAAAAACGGCAGTTGATACCGTGGTCGGTTTATTGGCCGCTGTAAAAACTGCCCTCACCCGAACAGGCAAACCCATTGCTTCCTTCCTTTTTGTCGGCCCAACAGGTGTCGGAAAAACAGAACTGGCAAAGGTGCTTGCAGATTTTATGTTCGGCAGCCGAGACCGTTTGCTCCGTTTCGACATGAGTGAATACAGTGATCCATGGATGGTCATGAGGTTGACGGGCCAGGGATACCACAGTGACGGGTTATTGACTTCGGCAGTCCGTCGGGAGCCCTTTTGTGTATTATTGTTTGATGAAATAGAAAAAGCTGATCCGAGTTTTTTCGATTTGCTTTTGCAAATAATTGGAGAGGGGCGTTTGTCTGACAGCCAAGGTAAATTGGTCAACTTTTGCAGTGCAATCATCATCATGACTTCCAATATTGGGACTGGCAAATTGCAGAACAACCGCATTGGCTGGAAAAAAGAATTGGAGACCCAAGATGTGACCAGTCATTTTATCAGGGAAGTTGAGAAAAATTTCAAACCCGAACTATTCAACAGAATAGATTCTGTAGTTGCATTTGTACCGCTTTCCAAAGAAACAGTGAGAAAGGTTGTTGAACGGGAAATTGAAAAATTCAAAAAAAGAGAGGGCATCCGGTTTCGCCGATTGGAAATGGAAATCACCGATGAGGTGCTCGGTCACCTTGCCATAAGTGGGTACGACGCCCGATATGGTGCCCGCTACCTTCAACGGGTCATCAAGGAAAAACTCATCGTCCCAATGGCATACACCTTGAACCAATATGACTACGATGACCAACTTGTATTGAAAGTGGATTTGGAAAACGGCCAAATTGTACTCCACACATCTTCCGACCCAATGGCATTCGACATGCTCATGGAGCAGTGGGACAAGCTGACCCTGGCCGACCAAACATCTTTCCTCCGCCGTAAAATGATAATAATGCTGGAAGGAGCCCTTTATATGCGGATGCAAAGCGAAATTGACATGATGGAGGGGGAAAAAAAGATAGATGAAAAACCATTCTGGAACGACCTTGAAAGGTCAAATCTTTATACCAACTTGTTGAATGTCAGGGAAAAAGCAGAACACCTTTATAATAGGATCAAAAAATTGGAAGTTGAAATCGCATTGGTTGCTATGGACCAAGGTTCTTTCAACACAAGTTTTGAGGAGCGGATCGAAGAATGGGAGACTGCCTATTTCATTTTGATCGTTGAGGCATTTAGCTTTCTTTATCCGGAGAACAATAAATGTTATCTTTCTATTTATGGCGTAGACCCTGAAGAGGTGGTCAAATTTTATTTTGATCTGATCGAAAGACAGGGTTTTGAAATTAAAACTGCGCAAGCAATATGGTACCGCGAAGGTTTTATGGGTATAGATGACGACAACCCCGTCCCAGATGAGCAGTCAAAAGAACCTGGGACCTTTCTAAAACGTCTAATCGACCGCTCGGACATTGCTAGAAAAGTGTATCTTCCTCCATCTTCAAGTGACCGCCTTTATGGCGTTGAGTTTTTGCTTTCAGGGCCAGCTTCCAATCTTTACTTTAATAGTGAAAACGGCATTCAACAATGGGAGGCCATTGCAAAAGAACCAATGAACAGTTACCTAATATTGGTTTCCAATAGCTATTCCCCCACCCCACCAAACATCATCCGGCAGCAATATTACCAAAAACCGAAACCCCGGCGCACCCTCACATCTACTGAACTCAGAGACATTCAAATAGGCATTCAGACACAAATAAAGCCCAAAGCCAGGGTAAAATATATAGCCGAAATATTGGATGAGATATTCAAAAGGGATATTGAAGATCTTGTCAAGTAAGAAGCTATCTGTAGATAGAATAGAACACGGATTGAACGGGTTTGACGGATTTGAACAGATTTTGATTCAAGGTTTGGTGTGAAACCGTTTTTATCTGTGGAATCAGTCCGATCCGTGTCCCATTCTGTTCATTTCACGATCCTAATAAAAAAATCAGAAAATTAATCGTCCGGGGCATATTGAATCAACCGAGTTTAAGCTTTCATTTGGGTATAAAGTGTAAACCCCTGATAGTAAAGTCGTTTGGTAACATATTATGATTATTTATAAAGTCAAATTTTTATATACCATATCAAAAAAAAGAAAATGATCCTCTTCAAAAGACAAAATAATCAATCGATGATTTCATTTTAGTTTCAAAAACCTATACCTTTCCGTTAATAACAAAAAGTTCTTTTCTTTAATGATATTCTTAACAACGCAGTCAATTTAGGTGTTGAATCCAATGCTTTTCATTCCGGGAAATCTACACAAACACAAAATCCTATCCTCCCAAACCGGAACAGATAATGGCCAGCAACTAAGTGATTGTGATAAAAAAACTAACCTAATATGTACATTACTTTCAAAGAGTTAAGAAACATCAAGCACAGTCTGCCCACTGGCAGCGTTGCCCGCATTGCCGACGAGTTAAACGTTGAACAACAAACCGTCAGGAATTATTTTGGCGCAAAAAAATATGACAAGGGGCAAATTGCGGGCATCGCTGTACATCCTGGGCCAGACGGCGGATTTGTTCAATTTGAAGATACACGTATTATCGACCTTGCAAAAAAAATAATTACTGAATCGATCGCACACACACCAAGTTCTAACTGATACTAATAACACAAAACAAAAAAAACGGGCTGATATATATCAGCCCGTTTTTTTTATGCCTGAACCACAACTTTCAACGTTACTTTTTACTTCCCAATCAAATAGTTGGACTTTCCCAATTTTTTCTTTTCTTGTGCCGTCGGCCCTGCCCAAAGGTGACACCTTTCTAAAAGGTGTCACCTTTTATGGTATCAAATCACTATTCACTAATCAATTATGAAAAAACTTGCGTTACATTGGAAGATCATTATCGGGATGGTTGCAGGTGTCCTTTTCGGGGCGTTGTGCGTTCAATTTGATTTCAATCAATTCGTTATTGATTGGATCAAACCATTTGGAACCATTTTCATCAACCTGCTGAAACTCATCGCCCTTCCATTGATCGTAGCTTCGCTGATCAAAGGCGTTTCTGACCTCCAAGACATTTCAAAATTGTCGAAAATGGGAGGCCGGACCATCGGTATCTACCTGATTACAACCATGATAGCCGTTTCCGTGGGTTTGCTCATCGTCAATATAGTCCAACCAGGAAAAACCATCAATGAAGCCACCCGGATAGAAATGATGGAAAAATTTGGAGGCGATGCTGCCGGAAAAATTGCCGCTGCCGAAGACCAAAAAGAAGCTGGCCCACTACAACCGCTCATCGACATTGTGCCAGACAATATTTTTGGTGCCGCTTCGAGCAATGGCAATATGCTCCAAGTTATATTTTTTGTCATCCTATTTGGTGTTGGAATGATCTTGATACCACAAGACAAAGCAGCCCCGGTCAAAGCCTTTTTTGATGGCCTGAACGAGGTCATCCTTAAAATAATAGACCTCATCATGCTCGCTGCCCCTATCGGTATTTTTGCCCTGATGGCTTCCCTGGTAGTTGAATTGCCAAGCGTTGATGTCTTTGTTGCCCTTCTTTGGTATGCAGCCTGTGTCGTTTTTGGGCTATTACTGCTCACTGGTATTTTTTATCCTTCTGTTGTAAAAATTCTTGTGAAACGCGATTACAAATTTTTCTTTAATGGTATTTCCCCAGCACAACTTGTGGCTTTCAGTACCAGCAGTAGTGCAGCCACATTGCCCGTAACGATGGAACGGGTAGAAGAACACCTCGGCGTGGATGAGGAGGTGGCCAGTTTTGTCTTGCCGATAGGCGCCACGGTGAACATGGACGGGACTGCCCTTTACCAAGGCATTGCAGCAGTGTTCATTGCTCAAGCTTTCAACCTTGATCTTTCGCTGGGTGCCCAATTGGGTATCATAATGACTGCCACTCTAGCTTCTATCGGATCAGCTGCCGTGCCAAGTGCTGGAATGGTCATGCTGGTGATTGTACTCGGTCAAGCAGGTATTCCCGAAGCTGGCCTAGCTTTGATTTTTGCTATTGACCGTCCACTCGACATGTTACGAACTGTGACCAATGTTACGAGCGATGCAATGGTAGCTATGTTGGTCGCCAAAAGTGTCGATAAATTAGGAGAACCAAAAGTGAAAGAGTGGGACGATAATTATCATCCAGGAGAGTGAGTGATGAGTGATGAGTGATGAGTGATGAGTGATGAGTGATGAGTTTATTCAAAAAAAATGATAAATAATTGATTGCCAAATATTTATAGCTATAAATATTTTCACGTTTGCTGTTTTGCATCATTCATAAATCATCACTCATAAATTATTAATCATTCTTTAAAATCTAAAAGGAACTGTTTGATAGATGCATCAAACACCTGTCCTTCCTCAAAATGAAAATATACTTCCACGGGCAGTATCAACATTGGAATTTTATGGTCGATAAGCCATTGCCGGTGAAGGCTGAACCGCATGGCATCTTTCTCGGTCGTTACAATCAACTTTTTCTGGCCTGGCATGGCCGCCAACATTTTTTCGATTTCTTCCAAATCCGTTTCTGTAAAATAATGATGATCGGCAAAAGGCTTCACCCGCACCGTACCTACCCTTGATTCGAGGTAATCCCTCATGTAATCTGTGCCGGCAATGGCACAAACCATAAGCACTGACATATTATCTACTAGCTCAAGGCGGTATTTGGGGTTCAAAATATAATAAGGAGTAAGATAGTGGTAACTCGAAAAAAACAATTTTTGATGCGGATAAGGGTTGATTTCAAAGGTCAATTTGTTTTTTTCATTTTTTGTAATATCCTCTGGGCATTTGGTGACCACAATGATATCCGCACGGTGATAAGCACCTCGCCATTCCCGCAGCCTCCCCGATGGCAAAAGGTAGTCACGTGTAAACGGCCTTTTAAAATCAGTCAGCAAAATATTCAATCCAGGCTTCACCGCCCGATGCTGAAAAGCGTCGTCCAACAGGATAGCTTGAGTCCCTGGTTGATGTTGCAAAATCTGGGGGATTCCGAGTGCCCTTTGCTCATTGACCGTGACAAACACCCCGGGGTATTTTCTTTTGAACATCAATGGTTCATCACCTACCTCTTCCACTGAATTGTTTTGCTCAACGATGCGGTAACCAACCGTTTTTCTCCGATAGCCGCGGCTCAAGGTCGCCACATTCAAATAGGGCTGCAACAAGCGGATCAAATACTCTATTTGGGGAGTTTTTCCTGCACCTCCAACGGAGAGGTTCCCAACTGAAATAATAGGGATGTTGAATTTCGAACTGACCAATATCCTCCTTCGGTAAAAGAAATCCCGGAGGCTGACCCCAATGCCATAAAGCAATGAAACAGGTGCAAGCAGAATGCGTATGAGCGGGTCTTGAATCAAAAGGTAGAATTTTATAAATTGATGGTACTGGAAAGTTAAACCGCACAATCTCAAAAAAGATCAATGGCTCAGTAGGAAGACTGAATTAACGGTAGTTGATCGCAAATGTGTCAAATATTTCTTCCTTAATCTGATATTCCGACAGGAAGGCTAACTTTGCATTTTACGATGAAACACAAGACTCCGATAAAATACATTTTCAAAAATACAACCTACTGCCTCCTGTTTTTGGTGGTTATTTTATTTTCGTCCAACCCAATCCACTCTCAAACCAATGGTGCTGTCAACGATTCTGCATTAGATTATATCACCATTGACAAAATATACATACAAGGAAACAAACGGACCCGGTCCGAAATCATTTTGCGCGAACTTAACTTCAACATTGGCGACACCATTCGCCTCGGTCACCTGACCGCCCGTTTGAAGGAAAACGAATACAATGTAATGAATACGGGGCTTTTCACGGCAGCAACCATGAGTTTCAAAGATTGGGAAGGGACAACCAACAAGGTCGGGCTGAACATCGAAGTGAAAGAGGATTGGTATATTTTCCCTTTCCCGATTGTGGAATTATCCGACCGGAATTTCAATGTCTGGTGGAAGACCTATAACCACTCCTTAAAACGGCTGAACCTTGGCATCCGGTTTTACCATACCAATGTAACGGGTAGGCGAGATTGGTTGAAAACAGTGGTTCAGTTCGGTTTTACAAAAAAATATGAGCTGATTTACACCCTTCCAGCTTTCAACAAAGCCAAAACTTTCGGCCTTAATTTTAATATCCTGCATACCAGGGAAAAAGAAATCGGCTATGCCACAGAAGACAACAGTCTTTTGTTTCACAGAAATGAAGATGATATCTTATTGAAACGATTCAGGATTGGGGCAGGCCTAATTTATAGGCGCCAATTGGATGTGATTCATCAACTCAACCTCACTTATCGCAACCACACCATTGATGAGAGCATTGCCAATGAACTAAGTCCAAATTTTTTCCTCACAGGCACGGAACAAAAATATATTTCACTGAACTATCAATTCTCTTTGGATAAAAGGGACATCAAACCCTACCCCATGAATGGTTATTTCCTTTCAGGGGAAATAACAAAAAAAGGGTTTGGTGCTACCGATGATATCAGGGCTTTAGAAGTTGATGCTTCTTTCCAACAATATTTTACCCTGGCAAAAAAATGGAGTTTGGCACTGGCCATAAAAGGCAAAACGGGTTTACAGAGAGATCAACAACCCTATTATACAAGCAGGGCGCTGGGTTATGAGAATGATTTTGTCAGGGGATATGAATTTTATGTAATTGATGGACTGGATTATTTTTACCACAAACAAGCCCTGCGTTTCAATTTTTTCCACAGGGAATTTAATTGGGGGCATTACATGAAATTTGAATCATTTAAACTGATGCCCGTAAAATTGTTCTTGGTCCTCCACAATGAATTGGGTTTTGTGAACAATCCGTTTTACAAAAAGAACAATCCACTGAGCAATGAATTGTTATGGGGAACTGGTATTGGCCTTGACCTAGTTATTTATTACAATAAAGTAATTAACCTCGAATATTCCCGCAACCATTTGGGAGAAAATGGATTTTTCCTACATTGGACTTTTAGTTTTTAGGGACTAGTAGATTAGGGACTAGTGATTAGTGGTTTTGAAAACTGGTTCACTATTTCCCTAATCACGAATCACGAATCACTGACCACCAAAATGCAAATAGCTATATTCAGTCAGAAGTTGAAAGAGCAGGATGAACCATTCATCCAGCAATTGTTCGATTCGCTTTTTGAGCACAGGATCGCCGCTTACGTGTATGCCCCATACTTTGAATCTTTGAAAGGCAGGATAAAATTCCAAACAGATGTCGGTACATTTGAAGACCATGCCGATTTAAAACAGGGGCGTTTTGATTTTATGATAACACTCGGCGGAGATGGAACCATACTTGCTGCGGTTACGCATATTCGTGACCTGAATGTCCCTATTTTGGGTGTCAATCTTGGCAGGTTGGGTTTTATGGCTACCGTGGGGAAAAATCAAATTAAAGAAGCGATTGGATTGCTCCAAAATGGCCAATTTCAAATCGGCAACCGACGCACCTTGCACCTCGAATCCGACCCGCCCTTATTTGGCGACATACCTTTTGCGCTCAATGACTTCACCATATTGAAAAGGGATACGTCTTCCATGATTACGATCCATTGTTTTGTGAACGGCAGTTACCTCAATACCTATTGGGCCGATGGACTCATCCTAGCCACGCCGACTGGTTCCACAGGCTATTCGCTGAGTTGCGGTGGTCCGATTGTCTTCCCCGATTCCAATAATTTTGTGCTTACGCCAGTTGCTCCACACAATTTGAATGTGCGGCCTTTGGTACTCGCCGATTCATCAGTCATTGCATTTGAAGTCGAAGGCCGGGCCGATAATTTTCTTTGCACCCTTGATTCCCGCTTTGAAGTGATTAAATCAGGCCAACAAATTGCCATCCGGGGCGGTGATTTCTCTATCAAAATGGTTCACTTGAATGACATCGGATTCCTCGACACCATTCGCAATAAATTGACCTGGGGAGTAGATTTAAGAAACCGGGGATAAATTAATTGAAAATGGAGAATTAAGAATTAGGAAAGTCCAGCAAATGCACTACTGTCAAACTTGATTTTTCGTAGTATACCTTTGAACTTCTATCCAACATCCCTCTATACACCTTGATAAAAAATGGAGATTGCATAATTTTACATAACAGCCCTAATTCTCAATTCTCAATTAAATCTAGCTTCCTATATGGAAAAGCGCATCCCCTGGCCCAACTACTGGGGCATTATTATGACCAATAATAAATCCATTTCGGGGAGATGTAACCCGAATCTCCTCTTGTCCATAAGGATCATTGATGACACCGAGCGGCTCACCTTTCAATACTTTTTGACCCGACTGCTTCCACCAGCGGAACATGCCGGGACGTTTGGCTCGAACCCAAGTACGACTCTCGATATAGACACTGTTTTCAGCAACAGGGGCATTGGACAACATGCCATGATTTGTTAATACTCGTCGGATTCCTGAAAGTCCCTTTTCAATACAGAAACCATCAAAGCGTTGATTTTCTCCTCCCTCATAAACGATGATGGGTTTCCCAGCATCAATGGCTGTTTTGCGGAGCGATTTAGGGATGGTCTTAGAGGAAATGGTAAATGGTGCAGCGAATGTATTGGCCAGTTGATTGCTCGTTTCGTTACCTTGTGTAAAACGGATTTGGGGAAAATTGTAGTTATTGCGCCCCCCCGTGTGAAAATCAATTCCAAAATCAATGAGCGGCAAAATATTTTTGGTGAAAATTCGGGCGACCCGGGAAGCCAGCGATCCTGAAGCAGAACCTGGAAAACTCCGGTTCACATCTTTTCCATCGGGCACGTCCCGTGAGAAATTATTGAATCCATAGATATTCAGAATAGGGATAGCGATTACCGAACCCCTTAGTAATTGATCACAAATCCCTGTGGAAATGACCCGCCTGATTATTTCCACCCCGTTGATTTCATCGCCATGCACGCCCCCCATCAGCAATACCACCGGGCCTTCCTCTGTACTTCTAAAAACATGGATGTGCATGTCAATCCTCGTATCAGATGGCAACCGCCCAACACTGAGGCGAACGATTTTATTCTCGCCCGGTTCGATAATTTGATTCTTGATTTCCATTTTAAACTGATGACTGATGTTATGCAGCAAACCAATAATAATTTTCTTCTCATTGCAATTAGGACAGGCCTGTACTCGTGTGGGCGGGTGGCCCGGCGGCGTACTGCTTGAGCGGAGCGAGTTTACGCCGTCTTGAGTTTTTGCTTCCCTGCCTTCCGGTAGGCAGGGAAACAAAAACGCTTTTTGCTTACGCTCTTTGATCCGTTGGGATAAAGCAAGCGCAGAAAAAAAACTCGCTCCGCTCAAACAGTTTTTTGGCGACCCACCCGCGCAGACGAGCTCCGAAGAATGCTCGCTGACTATATTTAGTCACTGCGTACCATCAGTGATGAATTAGATTACGCTGTAACCTCCACGTGGCATGGTTTACATAATATAATTTCAAATGACATTGTAAGACATGATAGGATTGTAAAACCTGTCAGGTCTGCCCTTTTTGAAATACTATCACCACTTTTTATTTTTGTTGAAATTCCGAATCCGCTTATCAAGATATTCTATGATGTCCCCTGCAATGTCCACTCCTGTTGTATTTTCGATGCCTTCTAAACCTGGAGATGCATTTACTTCCATAACCAATGGCCCTTTGTTCGACCTCAACAAATCTACACCAGCAATTTCCAGCCCCATTAATTTAGCTGACATCAAGACAATTTCTGTCTCTTTTGCAGTCAGCAGTTCAATAGTAGAGGTAGCTCCGCGGTGCAAATTGGAGCGGAACTCACCTGATTCGGCCTGGCGCTTTATCGCTGCCACTACTTTTTTACCCACCACAAATGCTCGAACGTCAGCTCCGCCCGCTTCTTCAATGTACTCCTGGATGATGACCGGTTTGTTAAATTTGGAAAATGCTTCCACAATCGAAATGGCTGTGCTTCGGCTATGCGCGAGGATCACCCCTACCCCATGGGTGCTTTCCAGCAATTTGATTACCACGGGCACACCACTTAAATTATCGATCAGCGCAGGCACATCTTCCACTGACCCAGCAATAAAAGTTTTTGGGACACTGATCCCAAAAGCAGAAAGCTTCTGCAAACATTTCAGCTTGTCGCGCGCGATTATGAGTGCCTCCGAACGAGTAGCCGTGTAAACACCCATCAACTCAAATTGGCGGATCACTGCAGCTCCATAATCTGTGATCGAAGCCCCGATCCTGGGGATCACGGCATCCACCCCTACCAACCGCTCGCCCTCATAAATGATGTGCGGCAGGTCTTTTTCAATGACTATGTTGCAGCGTTTGTGATCGATTACCCGCACGTAATGCCCTCTCATTCGCGATGCTCGGAACAAGCTCTGGGTGGAATACAATCCAGCCCCTCTTGATAATATGGCGATATTTAGCATTCTTTCCCGTAATAGTAATACGCTAATTGGTAATCACAATTTGAGGCACTTAATACACAGTGTACTTAATTCCAGGTCAAAATCAAATGCCCAGTCGAGTATGGACAACAGACTTCCGAGCCAAGGAACAAAGAAAAAAAAGAAAAACAAAAATACATTATTCGAAATCCATACCTTGTCGCCAAACCCACTTCAATGAACAATACCTCTGACATTAAATTGAACAACCCCAAAACCATCAACGGGTGGGCCTTGTTCGACTGGGCCAATTCCTCCTATGCGTTGGTTATCTCAGTAGCCCTGTTCCCTCCCTACTTTCTTGGGGTAACAGACGATAACTTCAATCTCTGGGGAATAGAAATGACCGATAGTGCCCTTTATGCCTTTGCTGTTTCTGCGGCCTATTTTCTGATCACCTTAGCCTCGCCTTTTTTGTCAGGGATTGCAGATTTTGGAGGGAGAAAAAAATATTTTTTACGCTTTTTCACCACAATGGGTGCGCTGGCCTGCATGTCACTTTGGTTTTTTACTGATATGGAAACACTGCCATTGGGCACGATTGCATTCATCTTGGCAACGATTGGCTTTGCAGGAGGACTGGTTTTTTACAATGCTTATTTACCGCTAATTTCCACAGAAGATAAATATGATAGCGTAAGTGCAAAGGGTTTTACGTATGGCTACATTGGCAGTGTTATTTTACTGATTATCAATCTCTTAATTATTACTTTCCACGATAAAATAGGCATCTCTGAAACGCTTGCCGTGCGTTCTGCCTTTATCATGGTCGGCCTTTGGTGGATCGGTTTTGCACAGGTTTCTTTTAGTCGCTTACCTGCTGATTTGCCTGATCCGCCAGGTGAGAATTTGATAAAAAAAGGTTTTGAAGAATTGAAAAAAGTTTGGCGAGCGCTCAAACAGCAGACTTTTACCAAGCGGTTTCTTTTCTCCTTTTTCTTTTACAATGCAGGAGTCCAGACTATCCTTTTCCTGGCAGCAACTTTCGCAGAAAAGGAGCTCAAATTCTCCACATCTGATCTTATCATTTTGATTCTTGTGCTACAGCTTGTGGCCATCGTCGGAGCACAGGTCTTTTCCAAACTATCAGAATGGAAAGGCAATAAGTTATCAATAGCTACAATGCTGGTTATATGGATGTTTGTATGCATCGCAGCATTTTTGATACAGGATAAGCTACAATTCTATGTTTTGGCTGTCGTACTGGGTTCGGTCATGGGGGGCATACAATCCCTCTCCCGTTCCACCTATTCCAAACTCATTCCTGAAAACACCCCAGACACAACTTCCTATTTCAGCTTTTATGATGTACTAGATAAAACCTCGACCATGATTGGTACATTTGGATTTGGATTAGTGCAGCTAATGGGCGGAATGCGCCATGCAGTCCTGGCATTGAGCGTTTTCTTTTTAGCAGGGCTTCTTATATTATCAAAAGTGAAGATCGAACGGAGTTAGAAATTTGGAAATTACCTGCCGGCCAGCAAGGCAGGGAAATTAGAATTAGCCATGAAAAAAATTACTTTCTTTTTTGCTTTCGTCCTATTCGGTATTTGTCCATTAAATGCACAGAATAATTTATTGGATGAAATAATCGAGCATTACCAAGATTTTCAAAAAAGTGAATTCAACGATCCTGAAAAGTATTTCCCATCAGAATCAGCAACAGATCAAAACCGCCGTGCTGATTTCTATAAAAAAATTTTGACCGACCTTTCCAAAGTAGAAAAAGAAGCATTGGATGAACAGGCCTTGATTAATTACGATCTGCTCAAATTTATCTTGGAAGATAAAGTCGCCATGATCAAATTCAAGGATTTCCTCGTCCCCTTGAATGCAGAGGGAGGTTGGTACACGAATTTTATTGTAAGCAATGATCGTCAGCGACTTACAAACATTGAAGATTTCGAAAAATACATTAAGAAGCTCAATGCTTTCAAAGCCCATGCTGATGAGCAAATGGTGCTGATGAGAGAAGGGTTGAAAATCGGTAGAGTGGCTCCACAGGTTATTCTGGTTGGGCGGGAAAACATCATGGACAACCAATTGGTGATGAATCCCGAAAACAGCCCTTTTTACAAACATTTCAAAGAAATGTCTTCCTCTTTTTCGGAAGAAGAAAGATCAAGATTGCAAACCGATGCAAAAAATGCTATCAGAACCAGCATAATACCTGCCTACCTGAGTTTCACTAAATTTTGGAAAGAAGAATACATTCCAAATGCCCCAAAAGAAATCGGCATCTCCGTCCAACCAAATGGCCGGAAATTTTACGAACAACGAGTGCGATTTTATACTACTTTGAACATGACACCCGAGGAGGTGTACGAAACGGGAAAAAAGGAAGTGGCCCGAATCCGAAAAGAAATGGAGGCGATCATCACAGAGGTTGGTTTCGATGGCAGTTTTGCTGAGTTCCTGAATTTTCTGCGCACCGATGAGCAGTTTTATGCCAAAACCCCTGACGAGCTATTGAAAAAAGCCAGTCATTTATCTAAAAGAATTGATGGCATTTTGCCGAGGTATTTTGGCAAACTCCCCCGCAACTCTTATGGCGTGCAGCCAGTCCCCGCAGCCATTGCTCCAACTTATACAAGTGGTCGATATAGCGGTGGTTCGCTAGCAAAAGGCAACGCTGGAAACTATTGGGTGAATACTTATAATTTGCCCGCCCGCCCGCTCTATGCCTTGCCTTCATTGACATTGCACGAAGCAGTCCCTGGCCACCATTTGCAGATTTCATTGGCGCAAGAGATGGAAAACGTGCCAACATTCCGCCAACAGACCTACCTCAGTGCTTACGGGGAGGGCTGGGCATTATACTGTGAATGGCTGGGAGGTGAAATGGGCATTTACACCACGCCTTACGACCGCTTTGGCAAATTGACTTACGAAATGTGGCGGGCTTGCAGATTGGTTGTTGATCCAGGCATGCACGTGTTCGGCATGAGCCGTCAGGAAGCCATTGATTTCATGTCATCCAACACCGCGTTGTCGTTGCATGAATGCACGACCGAAATTGATCGGTACATTGGTTGGCCAGGACAAGCAGTTTCTTATAAAATCGGTGAATTGAAAATCAGGGAACTAAGAAAAATGGCCGAGGCAACTTTGGGCGACGAGTTCAATTTAAGGGATTTTCACGACCTTGTTCTGTCAAATGGCGCAGTGCCTTTGTTCGTTCTGGAAAGGATGGTAAATGACTGGGTGAGTGGTTTTGAGGAATGAAAATTACTGAGCCATAATTCTGGTTCCTCGATCGAACCGGCGCTCAGCCGATCCGATCGAGGAAATTCTGTGCCATTCAAAAACAAGTATAGTAGAAAATCAAACTCCGCACCTCTCCCCCACTTTTGGTCAAGCCTTTGACCAACCTCGCATTACATGCTAAACTATTGTTAAAAACCGGATCATCAAGAAACCAAACCATCAACTCATTCGATTTATAAATAGAATTCCTGCTTGATCACCTTAATGCCTTGTTCAATCGATTTTTATTGAAATTGAAATAAATAAAAGCCAACTTAGTAACATTCAAATAATGAGTTGAACAATCTAACGACTTCTTATTTGACCATTTCTTAACCTAAAACATCATTCACCATGTTAGCTTTTTTTGGCATATTGATTTTGTTTGGAGCGATAAGTCGGTTGGCATTTTCTTCCCGCCAATGACAACCGATCCTGCATATGGCCTGATTTCGTCCATTCCCAGTTGTCCCGTTTATTTCAATTCTGATGGGACAACATTCAATTGTAATTTTTTTCCGCTCCGCAATACTGTCACCACAACCATCTTGTCGATCTCCTTTTCACCCAACAGCATGTGCAAGTCGTCAATAGAATGCACGGTATTCTCATAAAATCCGACAATAATATCACCTTTCCGCAATTCAGAATTATAGGCTGGCCCATCAGGTTCCACACTTTGTATCATGACTCCTGACTTCACTTTAAGTTGGTACTGTTTCATCAACCGAGGGTTCAATGGGACAGTCTGACCTGCAATGCCGATATAGCCACGCCTTACTTTTCCTTTGAGGATCAAATTTCCAACAACATATTCAGCTAAATTGGAAGAAACGGCAAAACACAAGCCTTGTGCAGGTAAAATCACCGCCGTGTTGACACCAATCACATTTCCGTGGCTATCGACCAATGGGCCACCTGAGTTGCCAGGGTTGAGGGCTGCATCAGTCTGTATTACGTCGTCAATGAGCCGACCGCTCTCTGAACGCAACGTCCTGCCGAGTGCGCTCACTACTCCCGTGGTTACAGAATATTGGAAACCATATGGATTGCCAATTGCTACTGCAATTTGACCGACCTGAAGTTGATCGCTGTTGCCAAAACGGATTGAACGGAGGTTATTGGCATCGATCTGGACTACCGCCACATCGGTAGCAGGGTCTTCACCTATAAGTTTGGCCGGCATCTCACGACCATCCTGAAGTACCACGCCAATTTGGGTTGAATGGCTGACAACATGGCTATTCGTCACCACAAATCCATCAGAAGAAATAATGAAACCACTTCCAGTCCCAAACGGTTGGCCTTTGCCCCTCCTGCCTTTTTGGGCATTTGGTTTCTTTCTAACCTTAATCTGTACCACGGCAGGGCTGACATTTTTGGATACATTTACAATGGTGTTTGAATAAGCATCCAGCAATGAACCATCATGGTTTGGTTGCGTGAAAGGTTGATCTATGGGATTTTCGGTCGAAATAAAATCTAACATGGTTGGGTGATTTTGGTGGGTTTAGATAATAGCTATCCTTGTATTAATCCCACTAGTAACAAAAAACAAAGAAGCCCCGTGAACAGAATCACAGCAGGCTTCTTCGTTTTGCTTTTATTCCTTTTTGAGGAATTATATTCTCTCGGTGAAAATCATTCCAACCAATAATTTCGGCCAACTTGGCAGTTAAGCGTTTTTTTTTAGCCGGGCTGGCGGTTGTTTTTACAAAAAAACAACTTCCTTGGTGAGGGTTTTCTTTCCTCTCTTCACTTTCACTTTTGTTTTATCACCCTTTTTAAACTTGCTAAGTCCTTCCATATAATCATAGATCGTTTTCACTTCTATGTCACCGATTTTTATGACAATGTCACCATTTTCGATGCCACCAATTTTGGCAGGGCGGTCGTCCATTACCGCATCAATGCGCATGCCTTCGCCATCATAGACATAATCGGGCATTACTCCGAGTGTTACTTTGAAACTTGCACCCTGCTGCTGCTCGTCTTTCGTTTTCGTGAATTCAAATTTGCCGGTGCTGTCGAAGTTCTCGACCAATTGGAGGAGGAATTCCGATACATCTTTGATGCCCTGATAATTTATCAGATCACTATCGTCGCTGGGCTTGTGGTAGTCGCTGTGTTGTCCGGTGAAAAAGTGGAGCACAGGGATGTCTTTCAGATAAAAGGAAGTATGATCGGATGGGCCGATCCCGCTTTCCGTGGTTTTGATCTTGAAATTTCCATTATTGATTTTTTCCAATGATTCCATCCAGGCTGGAGAGGTGCCCACGCCATAAACTGCCAGCACCCGTTCCTTGTTCAGGCGGCCTACCATATCCATGTTCAACATGTAGTTGATGGAAGCAAGGTCGATGGTCGGGTTGTTGGTGAAATATTTTGAACCATAAAGCCCCAGTTCTTCGCCAGAAAAACCAATGAAAAGGTAGTTGTTATGTTTGGCTTCCGAACGGCCCAACAACTCGGCTAGGTGCAACATTGCCGCAACGCCGCTTGCATTGTCGTCAGCACCATTATGGATAGCAGGGTCGCCAGTATGGAGAGAGGCCATTGGAATGCCCATTCCCAAATGGTCGTAATGTGCTCCAACGACGATCGTATTCTGGGCGCCATTGTCCAAATACCCAATTACGTTCTTCCCTGTTCTTTCCTCCGCACCCTCGGTAGCATGGGGGTTGTCTTTAAAATTAAAATCAAAGGGTTGAAACCAAGTCCCATCTTCTCCAATTGGCTGGAGCCCGATTTCTTTGAACCTGGAAACTATGTATTCGGCAGCCATTCTTTCACCTTCTTTCCCAGATTCACGCCCACCCAATAAATCCGATGAGAGATACACCAAGTCCACCTGGATTTGCAGGTTACTATTCATGGCATCCTGAGAGAAACACAAGAACGCCATCAAGACAAAACTAAAAGTCGTAATAACAGTTTTCATGAAAAAAGTATTTATGCGAATCTGTGGTTGGAAAAACTTTGGACTCCCAGACGAGCAGGAAGACATATAAAATAATATCCCCAAACCTTAATTTCTGATTTTCAAGCTTTTAAAACCAAAATTCCAGGTTCGCATTATTTATTATTAATAAAAATTGAAACTTTCCAATCCTTCTACCGTTAGCAATATACATCCGTTCTTTACAACCACTTCAACACCTAAAAGTCTATTAAAGAAGAACTTTACGCAAATGATCGTTAACGACAGAGAGACAGAAGTTTTGTTAGAAAATATTGAATTAGTTCGCAATCTTAATTACTTTTGGGCATCCAATCAGCTGATACTTACAGAATAAGCATTCAAACTCCGTTTAAATCACCTAAAATCCTTCAACTTTTTTTCTCAACCCCTGTATAATGCCCCAAATATAAACCCTAAAGAAATAGTGTTTCATAGTGTGAGGGGTAACCGCTTCGGTGGTTGCTCCTTTTTTTATTCCATATTTCAAACTTCACGCGACATCAGGGCATTGGCAAAACCCTCAAGAACCTTTTTCCTGCTGCCTTCTACCTCTATCTTGGCCAATTGATGAAACGCTTCTTCGCGGTATTTTTCTTTGATGGCTTCAGTATGTTTTTTGATTTCAAGCTTATCAAATATTTGAATGACCTGATTGATTTTTGCTGTTTCGTCCTCAGGATTGGTCTCGAATAACTTTTCTAACAATTGACGCTCTTGTTTATTTGACAGCTCAATAGCTTTCAAATAGAGGAAAGTTTTTTTGTTTTGCGAAATGTCGCCACCTAATCTTTTTCCAAACTTCTCTGGATCGCCATAAGTATCCAAAAGGTCGTCTTGAAGTTGGAAGGCGATCCCAAGGTTTCGTCCAAACTGATACATCGCTTGTGCATCACCAGCCGACGCCCCGCCCAACATGGCTCCTATTTGCATGGCCCCAGCAACCAATACAGATGTCTTGAGTTCGATCATTTTCAAATAGGCACTTATTTCAACAGTGTTCATGGTTTCGAAATCCATGTCCATCTGCTGCCCCTCGCACACCTCAATGGCCAGTTTAGTAAAAACCTGCATTATAGCCGGTATTGCTGACTGGTTCTCCAGATCCAATATCCTGTCAAACGCTTGCACCATCATCACATCACCTGAAAGAATCGCTTTATTGAGACCATATTTTTCATGCACTGTTGATTTACCCCTCCTTAATGGTGCATGATCCATAATATCATCGTGGACTAAGGTAAAATTGTGAAAGACTTCAATCGCAAAAGCAGCAGGCATCGCCGCTTTATAACTTCCTTCAAAAAAGTAACACGACATTAATAACACAGCGGGTCGCAGACGTTTCCCGCCGATGTTTAGTACATAATTCACGGGGTCGTACAATGCTACTGGGTCGTCCTGAAAAGGGTGCCCAATTAAATACTTGTCAAAATCTCGTTGGATTTGGTGTAAAATTTGCATAATCAAGAAGCGGTGTCCTGTCTACATATTTGTGGGCAAATTTAGGTTTTGATTGATAAATGACACTTCTCCCCAATCTCTTTTTTTTTGAATCCCCAATTTTTATAAAAATCGCCTTCCCTCCACTTTTGGCATATTTCTTTCTTCGATAGGAATTGACCAGATAACAAGATTTGCACTTAAGTAACTAAATTGAATAAATGCTCATTTCAGCATAGTTCAATAGAGATAATAAAGAACGGTAGCCTGATCGGCCAATCAACTGAATTATTCTAATGAAAATAACAAGACTCGTGAATATACTACTAATTGAAGACAACCCAGGTGATGTAAGGCTTGCTCAGGAAGCATTTAAGGAAAGCAACATGGAAGTACACCTTGATGTAGCCATGGATGGTATTGAAGCTCTCAATTTCCTCAGAAAATCCCCGCCCTATTCGGATGCCGTGACACCTGACCTTGTGCTGCTGGATTTGAACCTTCCCAAAAAAGATGGACGGGAAGTGCTCAATGAAATTAAAGTGGACCCTATTTTACGAAGTATTCCAGTCATTATCCTCACCACTTCAAATGCCGAACAAGATATATTGAACAGTTACGATCTTCATGTAAATTGTTATATCAACAAGCCAGTTGACTTTGACCGTTTTTTTGATATCATCCAAAAAATCGAAGATTTCTGGTTGAACACTGCCATCCTGCCCACCATGGTGGAATGACCTTTTCCCAAAAAAACAAGGAACAAAAGAATGGCATTCACTAACTAAAAAGAATGATCTCCCTAAAGAGAAGCTTAGCATGAATACCAAGCAAAAGACTCCAATCTTACTTATCGAAAGCAATCCTCTCGATGCCCAAACAGTAAAAGGGTTTCTCAAAGACGCAGGCATCAAATACACTCTTTTCCAAGCTGAAACATTTATAGGGGGCATCGAGCATATCCAATCCAAGCACATCGGAATGGTCCTTTTGGAAATAAATTTACCCGATAGCCAAGGATTTAAGACCATTACTGAATACCTGGAACGTGCGCCAGGTGTACCATTTATTGTCATTACCAATTCCTACAATGAAATAATCGGCAACCAGGCCATCAAAGCTGGTGCACAGGATTTTCTGGTAAAAGGCCAGTTTGACAAAAAATTATTTGGTCGGACTTTGCGATATGCCCTCCAGCGATCAAAGGTTCAGATGAAGTTGGAGGAAACTGCCCGTAAACTACAAAGCAATAAGAAGCGCTTCCTTGAGGCTCAGGAAATGGCTCGTTTTGGAAATTGGGAAATGGATTTGGTGTCTAATGAAATGACATGGTCTGATGAGATTTACCGAATTTTTTCTTTGCATCCGGGGAGTTTATCACCCACCCTATCCGACTACATCACTTATGTTCATGTAGAAGACAGAGAAATTATTGAAGATTTTTTTGACAACCTTATCAAAGATGGGGAACAACTCCACTTGGAACACCGAATTATCCTAGAATGTATCAACACTCATTATCTAAATATTCAGGGCAAAATACAAGTAGAGGAAAGTACTGGGAGAATATTGTTAGTAGGCAGTCTTCAAGATATTACTGAACGCAAACTTTCGGAAAAACTCATCATTGAAAAGAACATCTCCAGCAAAACGGCCAAAGTCCAAGAGGAAGTCCTTTCAGATTTGAGTTTTCAAATTAGAACGCCACTTTCTTCCATCGTCAACCTTTTGTTTTTGCTGGAAAATACTGACAAATCCCCAGATCAGGGGAACTATTTAAATGATCTTAAGACCTCTGTTGATGATCTCGCCCTTTCCGTCAACAACCTGTTGAATTTCTCAGTCATGGTGACCGACAATGTGAAATTGGATGATGAAGAATTCAATATCCGGGAATTCCTGCAAGGGACTAAAAATGTGGTAGCAATCAAAGCAGAAAATGCAGATCTGCAAATCGCACTCAACATTGCAGAAAAATTACCGAAAAAAATTATCTCGGACCAAAAGAAACTGACCCAGATACTTTACAACCTCATTGACAACGCAATCCAGTACGGCAATAAGAAAGGACATGTAATAATAGCGGCACGAGCAGAGGAAATGGATGATTCAACGGTCAACCTAATATTGTCAGTAGAGGATAATGGAATCGGGATAGAAAAAGACAAGGTTGCTCAATTACTGGAAGCAGATAAATTATTGATGGAAGCCACGCCAGTAGAAGAATCAGGCAAAAAACGCCAATTGGGAGTCGCCATCGTTTCCAAGCTTACCAAATCGATGAAAGGCGCCATGGCAATCAAAAGCCAACTTGGCAAAGGGTCTGTATTCACCATCACGATCCCGGTAAAATTACCATTGCAAGCCAAACACCTAAAAGGCGACAAACCCCTCGCCCCACTCAAAATATTGCTGGTGGAAGATCATTTCCTCAACCAGATGGCGACCAAGAAGATACTCACCAATTGGTCAGAATTCGTGACGGTGGACATCGCAGAAAACGGACTCATTGGGGTAGAAAAATACAGAGAGTATGGTTATGACCTCATCCTGATGGATATCCAAATGCCCATCATGAACGGTTTGGAATCTTCTAAAAAAATCAGGGAATTCAGTACGGTCCCCATCATCGCTCTCACCGCCAATTCCAACAAACAAGAACAGGACAAGTGCATGGAAATCGGCATGGACGATTACCTGTCAAAGCCTTTCAAACCACAAGAATTGTTTGACAAAATCATGAACATGATGGCAATGAAATTGATTGATGATTAGGAGTGTTAAGAGAAATTTCGGCCCTTAAAATTTCGGCTGCAATCTTTTTAATCCTATGACTTATCGGCCAGACCTGACAGGTTTTGAAAACCTGTCAGGTCTTTTTTCCGGCAAACACTTACAACAAATTAGTTCACGTTACCGAAAGGTACTATCACCAAAATTATACTTAACACCCCTGATTGATGGGAGCAATCATCAATCATAATTCATCAACCACCTCCACCCTCGGCGGCAGCAATTTATACAGCAGCGGGGTCACGATCCTACTCAACAACATCGAGCTGACCAGGCCACCGATCAATACCCAAGCAAGTGGTGAGATTAATGGAGAATTCTCCAAGACCAATGGAATCAAACCGCCAATGGCCGTCAAAGTAGTCAAGAAAATCGGCAAAAACCTTGTCTCCGACCCCTCCAAAATTGCTTGTTCCAAAGGCATACCTTGCTCCCGCAACTGGTTGGTGTAATCCACTAAATAAATAGAGTTCTTAATCTCAATACCCACCAGAGCAATCATTCCTATTGTGGCAACAAAAGAAAGCGTTTCCCCTACCAGAAACAGTGCAGTCAATGATCCAATGATCCCTAATGGAATGACCGACAATACGATCAACGTACTTTTGAAAGTTCGGAATTCGAGTACCAAAATGGCCAGTAGCAGAAAAGACGCAACAATTATTATCGTCTCCATTCCACCGAAGCTTTCTTGTTGGGTTTCCCGCTCCCCTGCCGCTTGAAAGCTGTAACCATCTGGAAAATCATACGCTTCCAATTTTTCAATGATTTCATCAGTAAGGGCACTGGTATTGTAGCCAGTTTGGGTGAATGCGCTGACATTGGTAAAACGCTCTTTGTTGTAGTGCTGGATAAACGATGGGGAAGTCTGCAATTGCACCCTAGCTATATGCGAAAGCGGAACAAGGACACCCGAAAGTGAGGTAATGTATATTTTGGAAAATGTGGCCAGCGCATCTTCTTCATTTTTTGAAATGGAAACATTGATGGCAAACTCCTCGCCTTCTTCATCCCTGAATTCACCAACTTCCAACCCTGCTATTCCCAATCTGACAGTCCTTGCTACCTCTGCCAACGGGATTCCCAAAAGGCCTGCCTTTTCTTTATTGATGACCACTTCGATATCCGTTTTTTGCGTGCGCAACTGGTTTTCGACATAGATCGTCCCTTCTGTTCCTTTCATTATATTTTCTACGTCGAAGGCAATTCGGCGCAGTTCATCCAAGTTTTCCCCAAAAATCCTGAACTCGAGTGGGGCGGTGACGGGAGGCCCCTGCTGGAACATTTTCACCGTGATTTTAGCCCCAGCGTATTTGGAAAAATCTTCTTTTAATACATCGGTTAACGCCACAATTTCAGGCACTTGCAATTCCGGGTTCAAGGAAACCAACACCTGTCCAAAATTTGGGGAATTTTGCTGCTGGAATTCGTTGTAATAAACCCTTGGGTTGCCTTTTCCAATATTTGTACTCACACTGACCACCGCTGGGTCACCGATCAGTCGCTGCTCGACAAATGATATGGCCGTGTCCACTTTTTCCATGTTTGAGCCAAGTGGGAGATCCACATTTATCAGGAACAATGGTTTATCAGAAGTCGGAAATAAGCTGAATCCGATCTTTGGGATCAAGCCTAAGCTGCCCACAAAAATGATAACTGCACTGAGCAGGGTAATGATAGGATGCTTGAATGCCCACCGCAAAATTTTCTGATAGGGTTCGTTCAAATATTTTTTGAACATTCTTAGGAACACGTTTCCTTCGACTCTTTCGTGTTTTTTCAAAATCATCCTCGATAAAAACGGAATGATCGTCAACGCCACAAAAAGAGATGCGATCACGGTCAGGATTACGGCAAGTGGCAGGCTTCTGATAAATTCTCCTGTCGCTTCTGGCAAAAATACGAGGGGCAAAAAAGCTAAAACCAAAGTGGCTGTACAACCAACCACCGCTATCCCGATCTGCTTTGTTCCTGCAATTGCTGCATCCATTCGGCTGTACCCCATCCGCATGAACCGTTCGATATTTTCAACCACAACGATACTGTCATCGACCAAAAGGCCAAGTGAGACCACCATGCCGACAATACTTAACTGGTTGAGCGTAAACCCCATAAAATTGAGCAGTGCAAGCCCAATTGACAATGACAGAGGTATGGAAATCATCACCACGATGGAGGCCCTGAACCCAAGTGGCAGCAAGGTCAATAGCACCAGAAATACAGCGATCGTGAAATCCCGTCCCAGCCCCGACAACCTCCGATCCACACTTTTGGCTTGGTCGAAAGATGTTTCCAGACGCATGGCCGGAGACAGTTGTTTTTTGAATTCCTCAATAATCGGGTAAATCTTCTCACTGGTCTGAACGACATTTTTCCGGTCTTTCTGACGGGTCAAGATCCAAATACTCCGCTCGCCATTAAACCTGGCTAAATGGGTTTCCTCCTCATCTGCGAACCGCACGTTGGCAATGTCTTTCAAGAATACGATCCTGCCTTCAAGGGTAGTGCGGACAATGGTGTTTCTGACATCTTCAATCGCCTCAAAACTGCTTGTGCTCTTGATATTGAATTTTTTCGATCCAATGTCAATACTCCCTCCTGGAATGTTCACATTGTTGGCATCAATAAGGCTGAGGACTTGGTTCAGCCCAAGTTGGTTTTGGGCCATTTTTTCCAGGTTTATTTCAACTTTCACTTCCCGCTCTGGAAATGCTTGAATGATTACCTGTTTTAGTTCTTTCAGCTTTTCCAATTTGGATTTCAACTTCTCAGCTTCCTTTTTCATGTCCTGGTAAGATGCCCCTCTCGATACAAGTGCGTGTTGAAAAATATTAACATCGGATGACTGTGCCCTAATAATATTCAAGTCCAAAATATCATCCGGCAAGTCAGGCCGAAGCTTGTTGATCTCCCTGATAATGTCGTTGTATTTTGTTAGGTTGTTCACCCCATAGCCGAATTCTATCTGTGTGACTGAAACCCCATCGTAACATTCTGTCTTGATTTCTTTTACATCCTCCAGTTCATACAAAGCCTCCTCGACAGGTTCTGCGATCAGTTCTTCCATATCGTTTGGGCTGGTGCCCGGAAAAATGGTGGTGATTACATAAATCGGGGCATTGAAAACGGGATCCTCCCCTCTCGGCATATTGAACAGGGCATTGAGGCCGAGCAACAGCACCATGATGAACACCACGATGGTAAACTGATAATTTTTGACAGAAAAATCTGCTATCTTCATTTTGGTGGTTTATTATTTTAAATGCGAAACATAACAGCGTTGGAGCCAGGCGTCGGATTGGGTAGTCATACCCTTTTTTTCACTCCACCACTTTAACCTTCGCCCCATCAAACAAGTAAGGCGCGCCATCTGTCACCACATTTTTCACTCCTTCTAGTCCTGACTGGATGACCACTTCATCCTTGTGGAGGAAAGCAATCGTGACAGGTACTGCTACTGCCTTATTTTCTATTATGGTAAAAACCTTGGCTTGGAGGCGGTTGGTTTCCACTAAAGCATCTAATGGTATAACTACCTGATTATCATTGTGTTCTGGGAAAATTTCAACAGAAGAAACAAGGCCTACAGCAAAGCGGGGGGCTGCCTCAGACAGCATGAGTTGCACATCGAAAGTACCGCTGCCAGGATTCCCTGTATCTGCTAACTTGGTCACTTTGGCGTTGAATATTTTGCCA
This sequence comes from Saprospiraceae bacterium, assembly GCA_029263015.1. Taxonomy (GTDB): domain Bacteria; phylum Bacteroidota; class Bacteroidia; order Chitinophagales; family Saprospiraceae; genus UBA6168. Next base: position 30,163 of record JAJCYI010000059.1, read on the forward strand.
GGATAAGCATCAAAACTTACCGTAGCACGATCGCCCATAGCTACCCTGGCCCAGTCCCTATCTGACAATCCTGCTTTTATGACCCAGTCGTTTTTTGTATTGCCAAGAATGTAGTAGGCAGGCATTCCAGCGCCGACAATTTCACCTGTGTTCACCAGTTTCTTAATCACTTTACCAGAAATGGGTGAACGGATTTCAGCATAGTTTTTATTGAAATTGGCCATACGAAGGTTTTGCTCGGCCACGTTGACACCAGTTTGAGCATCCTGGACATTTTCTAGAGTGGCAACACTATCGGCATACAGATTTTCGGCACGTTGCAAATCCCTTTCTGCCTTTGCCACTGCTTCATCAGCTTGTTGGACCTGGGCGCTAATTTCAGTTAGGTCTAAGCTCGCCAGCAATTGTCCCTTTTTTACAAAGCTCCCTTCTCCTGCGTCCATTTTGGCAACCACCCCCCCAATTTTAAATGCAGGCTTTGCTTCTCTATCAGAAGCAACTTGGCCCGATGCATGGATGCTAAGAACAATGTTTTTCTGTTCAACGGGTGCAATCCGTACTGGTATTGAATTGTCGCCGTTTGTTTCTTTTTTGGCAGTATCAGCAGAATCTTCTGTTCCACAACTGGCCAAGACCAAAAGGGCAAATATGGTGAACTGGTATTTCATTTGAAAGATTTTGATTGTTGGTCAATGTAGTGCCAAACTCCAGATTCGCAAAATGTGCAAATTTGGAAATTCGCACTACTTCTTTGAACTACGGCAAAGGATATGCTGCGGTCGCACGCTCCAATTCAGCTTGTTTTGTCAAAACAGCGAACATGGCAAGTGATTGTTGCAACTCAATGTCAGTGACTTGGGTGCGTGCATCCAGCAATTCTATATAATTGGAAACCCCCTCTTTGTATCGCCGGAAGGTGTCTCGGTATTGTCGTTTTGCATTTTCCAGTTGCGATTGATAACTCTTCCAAGTCTCTATTTCAGCAAACAAAGAATTCTTCGCCGTAGCTGTCTGCAATTCAATTTGCTTCTCGACCTGGGCAATTTTTTCATCTGTTGCCTTGATGTCAAGCTGGACCTGTTGAACCTGCAACTTGTTTCGGTTGGCTGTATAAAGTGGAATTTCAGCAGATAAGCCCGCTAACACATATCCACCATATTTGAAATCAAAATTTTGTGAACCCACTTCCACTTGCATGCCTATTTTTGGCAATTTGTATGTACGCTTGAGGCCTACGGCGAGGGTATTAATATTTTGTGTTGTGCGTAATTGTTGCAGTTCTTCCCGGTTTCCAAATTGGAATACCACTCCATTCCCGGCAAGGGCAGCCAAGGCAACACTGTCCGTTTCGATAGGTGATTCTAAATCCCGGTTCAGCAAGAAATTGAAATAGGCCAGTGCATTCTTCTGGTTGGCCTGAGCTTGGTTGCGTTGCGCTTTCACATTGATTATTTCACTTTCAATCCTGATCAGCACCGCAGGGATTACCTTGTCATTTCTCAAAAGATTCTCGTTGACCCGCTGGCTTTCAGCCAACAGCCCGAGGGCATTATCGTAAATACGGACTGCTTCAGAAGCTTGCAAATATTGATAGTAGCCCAGTTTCACGTCTTTCACCAATTCTCTCTTGAACACCTGTATTTCTATTGCCTTAAGGTCAATCAGTTCGCTCCTTATTTTTTTCAAGTAAAAAATTTCCAGGTTCAACAAAGGCTGAGTCAGCCGGAGCCGGGCATCGTAAAAATTGTTTGGCAAGAACGTGATCGTTTCGTTGTCGATCTGAGGGTATGCATTGCTCATGGTCAGAGAATTCAGTGCCGAATAAACGGGGTTCATCAGGTCACCCAATGGGAGTTGGAAATCCCTTCCTCCACTTGCCAAACTGTACGATGTAGTAAATCCGACCTCTGGGATCAAAAGCCTCTTGGCTTCCCTAAGAGCCAACATGTTTTTTTCGAGGAGGAAGTGTTGCTCCCGCAAACCATGGTTGCTTTGGATCGCTTGGTCAATATAATTTTCTAGAATCTCGTTCTGAGGCTGGGAAAAAGACATTTGCCCGAGCAGGCAAAAAAGAAAAATCGAAAGATGATATTGCATAAGGTGTAATTTCAGGAAAAACAACAGGGCGAAGGTGCAAATAAAACCTTGAATTCCATTTGTCCTATTGAATGAACCGGCATTTACGGAGGATGATCTGGGACATGCGCAGCATGAATTGTTTGTGTGAAAATTTAAAATATTTATCCACCTTTGCCCAATGGCAAAAAAGCACCGCGGCACAGCAACGAGTTCATTTGGCACCAATGGCCGGATCAACCATGATTCCTCCAAGTTTTACAATTCGAGGATGTATGCAGAACTTGGTGCAAAGCAAACTCAAGAGGATTTTCCATCAAATGAATTCCCCAAAGAACTGGAAAACAAAATCCTCCCCCACTCTGCCGAAGACATGGCTCAAGTCCCTGACAATTCTGTCCACTTAATGGTCACCTCCCCACCGTATAATGTCAGCAAAGAATACGACGAAGACCTTAGCTTGGATGAGTACCTTGCCTTCTTGAAAAATGTCTTTACGGAAACATACCGCATACTCGTAACGGGCGGACGCGCCTGTATCAATGTGGCCAATCTTGGCCGCAAACCTTATCTCCCACTTACTGCTTTCATTACTCAAATGATGATCGATATTGGCTTTTTGATGCGTGGGGAAATCTTGTGGGACAAAGCGGCATCTGCAAGTCCGAGCACCGCCTGGGGTAGTTGGAAAAGCGCCTCTAACCCAATACTGCGAGACATCCATGAATACATCCTGGTTTTTTCAAAAGGAGACTATAAAAGGCATTTGACCAAAAAAGAAAAGGAGGTCAAGCAGAATACCATCGGCAGGGATGAATTCCTCGAGTGGACAAAAACAATCTGGCAAATGAAAGCTGAGTCCGCTCGCCGAATTGGGCATCCTGCGCCGTTTCCAGAAGAATTGCCCCACCGCCTCATCCAACTTTATTCTTTCGAAACGGATATCGTGCTCGACCCATTTATGGGCAGTGGGACTACTGCGATAGCGGCGATAAAGAGTGAAAGGAAATACATTGGCTTTGAGGTAAGTGAAGAATATATTGCGTTAGCAGAGGAGCGGATTAGCAGTAGGCAGTAGGCAGTAGGCAGTAGGCAGTAGGCAGTTATCAATTATCAATTATCAATTAATTTATTCCTCTTCTTTTTTTCTTTAAAATCCAATCCACCGTTTCGGCCAACCCGTCTTCCAGTTTGGTGGGTTTATAGCCAAGTTCCTGAATTGCCTTATTCGATGAAGTTTCCCAATTGTACAGGTATTTTTGAACCCAAGGTGGTGTAATCAATGGAGGCTTGCCAGTAAGACTTGCTCGGAGTTCCATAAACTTAGCGGCCATGTTCATCACCCAGATGGGGATTTTGTACATTTTCACATCCTTACCAGTAATGTCGGAGAGCAGGTCAAAAAACTCGATGAAAGAAGCATTATCTCCACCCAAGATGTACCGCTCTCCCGACTGTCCATGCTGCATAGCTTTGATATGTCCCTCGATCACATCATCGATAAAAACGTAATTGCCGATGCTCTGACCGTTCCCGGGCAAGAGGCGGAATTTACCTTTCAAATACATTTTGATCATTTTCGTCACACCATTACTATCACTTAAAAGGCCAGGGCCATAAACCCTGGACGGATTGACCGTGACGACTTCCAGGCCATTTTCCGAAAACCATATTGCCTTTTCTTCTGCATCTGCTTTGGAGCGATCGTAATGTGTTGAATACGCAATCGAACGATTTGTTTTTTCGTCAGATGGGATTCCATTCGATGGGCTGATTACGCCAGCCGTAGAAGTAAATACCACCCTTTTTACACTAGTATTTTTGGCTGTCTGAAAAACATTGAGTGCTCCCTGCACATTGAGGCGGTAAAATGTTTTGGAATCTTTGTGCCAAGGTTTGGCGAAAGCCGCAAGGTGGAACACCCCGTCACAGCCTTCCATTGCAGGTTGGAGGCTGTTCAAATCCATGATGTTCCCTTTGAACAACATTACTCCTTGCACATTATTTAGTTCAGTTGTTTTGGATTCAGCGCGGTACAGGGCATGGACGGTATGGCCTTCTGAGGCCAAATGCTTGCAAAGTTGGGTACCAATAAAACCCGTTGCGCCGGTGATGAAATATTTCATGTGGCGAGGTCTATGGGGATTTTTATCGATTCCGAAAGGGCGGGAATTGGATTCCCGCCCTTTCGGAATCGATAAAAATAAAAAAGAAAAGCGACACTTTTGATAAAAGTGTCGCTTCCAATGTGCTCTATGAAGGCCATTAATCAATAACTACCTTTTGGGCGACCACGCCATCAGAAGTAGCTATTTGAAGGAAATAAACCCCTGTTGTTAAGTGACTTACGTTCAATTCAGTTTTACCAAGGGTATTTTCCAAACGGTGCTGGAGTACCATCTGGCCTTGTGCGTTGTACAATGATACGCCTGTCAAACCAAGTCCCCCATCTCTCATTTCGACCGTCAACAAGTCAGTTGTTGGATTGGGGTAAACGAGGATGTCTTGGTTTTCCAAAACACCTTCTACTGCATTCGGTCCTGCATTTTCGTCAATGACGATATTAAAAACAGGCAACCCGAAAAATCCACCGTTGCCATCTTCCACTTGGAAAGTAAAGCTGTCATCCAAGGCTGCGGCATCGGTGTTTGTATAGGTCAATTGGCTGGCAAAAATATCGAACATGGTAAAATTATCACCTGCGCCAAGTTGTGTTCCACTCAAGGAAAGGAATCCGTTTCCAGTATTTTGGATAATGGTGAAAACCAATTCCCCAGGGCCATTGTCATCATCTTCTACGACTAAGTGTTCTTGTAAAATATTGTAAGTCTGGCTTGGGGGAAGTGCCAAGGTTTCATTGGTGACCAGATATGGATCGAGGGCGGCAAAAGCACCACAAATCTCCAATTCCCAACCATCCAGAGTGCCGCCGGCTCCAAAATTGGTAACTACCCTCACCTCCAATTCCCAATCACCAGCAGAATCTTCCCCATTAAATGCAGAAAGTGATTCATCGGGCTTGTAATTTGCTCCCCCGCCCGCCGGACATGGAATATCGGTCAGCGGAGATTCATCATCGAAGCCAAGATGAAAAGCTGATCCACTACTGCATGGTTGTTGTTTCATCAAAGAAACAGCCGTACCGGTTGGACTTGTCAGTTTAAACACGATGTCACCAAAAGCATTGTACTGACCATTGACATCCAATACGTTGACATCGCTGATGATGCCTCCAGTTGGGACATTGATCACTGATTCTTCAGTAGAACCATTGCTGGAAGGGAGGTTGACTTGATCCGTAGTTATCAAAGAATTACAATCTTGGGAGACCGTTTTGAATGCCCCAGCGTTACCGTACTCACCTGGACCGCATTCGTTCGTCACCCGTACCCGCCAGTAGTAAACTGTATTTTCTTCCAGCACTGTGTTGCCAGCATAGCTCGGCACATCAAGTCCTGTTACTTCATCAATTACGTTGGCAAAATCAGGATCGGTCGCAATCTGTACATCATAGATCAAACCATTTGGCAGATCGGTCCACTCGTAATTTGGCAAAGTGCTGTTGCCGGAGCCACCTGGAGAGGTCAATGTGAGTGCTGAGAAATCATTGTAAACAACATTTAGGTCAACCGTCCTTTCAGCATTCGGAACTCCATTGGCTTCCGCTGTGATGGTGATGGTGAAATCCCCATCATCGGTCACGTTGGCCAAGTCAATAGTCATCGTGGTTGACTCCCCTGGGTTAACTGGGTTGGAGCCAAACGAAGCCATCGCTCCTGCTGGAAGTCCAGCTACTGAGTAAGTTATTGGCTCGGTGAACCCTAATAAAGCTGTGGTTTCCAAACTAATATCAAAAGTTTCAGGTGTACACGCCGTCCCCATTTCAGGGGAAGATAAAAGCGCATATCCTGGAGAAGTTGCATCAATGATCGAGAAATTGGCATTTGATATATCAAAGAAAATATTGTCTGCGGCTCTTACTTTTACACGTGCGCCGTCGGTAAGCTCATTGGGGACTACAATATGTGTACTCCCATCGTTGTTTGTGCCAGCCAGCAAGGTAACCGGATAAGTAAAACCACCATCGGTTGAAAGTAAAACATCGACCGATTGGCAATTGACTTGAGTGCCATCTGTATTTGCCACATCCCATGTCACTTCCACGTATTGGCCAACCTCCCAAATTTCTGTTCCAGCATTTGGGGCAGTTACCAGAAACGGCCCTGCCAATTCAGTAGAAGAAAATTCTATTTCATCAAAATCATAGCCACCAGCATTATCGTGGTTGTCCCGAGTTATAAATCGGAAAGTAATTGGCCTGGTGGTAGTTGGCAATACTTCTGTCGTTTGGCTGGTGTTATTGACAATGGTTTCTATTTTAGGAAAAACCCTTGTTGGAGAATCACCTGGGATATTGGACCGGAACAAAGGTGCCGTGCCCATTGGTGAGCCAAGTACACTTTGGGTACCCAAGTCGTATTGTTCCCAAACATAGGTCAAGTTGTTGTCGCCGTCCATATCAGTAGCCAGGCCTGTCATTTCAAAAGGCGTACTGATCGGAATTTTGAAACCGGCAGCATATGGAATAATGGATTCCGGTGTATTATTTCCTTCCGAACTGATCACCGCGCACGACCCACCTGAATTAGGGTCTCGACTGAATGCCCTCATGCGCTCCAGTGAATTGATGTGGTAATAAGGGTCGCCATGATCATTTAGCCATTGCGTATTGCAGGTGCTCGCACCAGAATAAGACATTATAGTGCTGCCAGCACCAACCTCATAGCCGGTAGGAGGGCTTTCGTTAATGCCATCGCAAGAATTGAAAGTGTGCAAGGCATTGTATTGGTGGCCCATTTCATGCGCCACGATCAAGTAAAACAATGGGCCAGTGAAAGCACCAAAAGTTGATGAAACTCCTCTTGCTTTACTCGAACTACAAACGGAGCCAGTCTGTGCCAAGCCTCCTGCATTCGTACCGAAAACATGGCCAATGTCATAATTGTCAATACCGATAGTATTGTTTAAAACAGGTGGGTTCTCATTGATCATTTCATCAGTTTGGCCATTGGTGTATGGATCAGAGCCATTTGAGCCAAAATGGAAGACGTCGGAAGTATTACCGACAAGTTCTAAATGAACCGCTACATCCCGTTCCAATACAAAATTTACATTGTTTATTACCGTGGAAACTGATGAAAGAACACTTCCCACGGTGTTCCCGTGCGACGAGGAATACTCAACTGTGGTGGCAATTGCGACCCTGTAAGTATATAAATCGACTACTGCAGCATTGCGATTGGATGATGTTAATTCTGGCTCAGTAGGCACATTTGAAAAATCAATGGGTAGGTCAGTATAGTTCTCGCCATGTGTGCCACAAATAAAATTTGGATTTGGTGCACCTTCGAGGTCAATATCTTCTTGATAAAAACTATGGTAAAATTCCGTTTGTCCTTCCGTTGCAGGCCAGATAAAAGCTGTTCCCATTGGAGCGGAAATCATTGCATGGAAACCATTGAGGTTGTAATCAAATTTTATACGTGTACCTGGATGTTGCAGACTTGTTCCAGTAAAAGTTTTTATCATTGGGAATTGCGCTGCGAGGACTGGCGCAATCACCGGAGATTCCCATACGCCGAATTGTTCGGTGTTGCCATCTGGCAATGGCAGTTCCAACACCAACTGTTGGTTACGGGCATCCTCAGTTCCTATCATCGGTGCTTCCCGCAGATAATTAATAAGTGCTGGCAAGTCTAACGTAATCGTCCTATACGCAGAAATATATTGTGGAGACGATGTACTTTGAGGCAATACTGCCACCCCAGGTTCTACCTCCTGCCAGAGGTTTGAAGGTGATTGTGCCATCAAACAAATAGCGGCAAATAAGATGGTGCAAGTCGTGAAAATTTTCTTCATGCTAATGTTTTTTTATTGGGAATGTTGATTAGTGAATGTTGTTCAATGTTAGGTGATTGCATTCAAGGGTCAGTTGACAAGCAAAGCTAAACAACAGTTGTAGCTTTAGAAAATGTGGAGCAGGTTCCTTTTGGTTTAGTAAAGACAAAGTATGGAGGATTATTTACAAAGGTGACACCTTTCGGAAACATGAGTCATCCCATAAGTAAGGTGTACACGTTTTTTCGCTCTTTTGGACTGAAAAACGTGCAAATTCCAGTGGATAAAGGGATAAATGGGACATTTTAGGAAGAATCCTTTAGCTATTGTTCTAAATTATACTCCTG
>JAJCYI010000060.1 GCA_029263015.1 Saprospiraceae bacterium
CTGCCTACCGGCAGGCAGGTTTTTTCGTCAGACAAGGCAAAAAAAATTAGCATAGCCATAGCTACGGTCATTTTTTTTAACAAAGTATGGCGGAAAAAGAGGCCGCCAAAAGTGTCGATTATTTGAGTTCACCTACTTAAGAAAGGTAAATGTAGGTAGTCTCAAAATAAAAAAGCCCATCATGGAACATTCACATGATGGGCTTTGCAATTATTGATAAAGGATAAATCTTATCCTTCAGTAGTCTCATCTGCTGTTTTTTCAACAGCTTCTTCAGCGGTTTCGGATGCTTCTTCAACAGCTTTAGTTGCTTCCTCAGCTGCTTTAGCGGCAGCGGCTTCGGCAGCCTCAGCTTCATCGAGCGCTTTTCTAGCAGCAATCCTTTCAACTTCTTCCGCTTCTTCCGCAGCTTCTTTTTCCCTGTTTTCCGCGATCAGCACTGCTATTTTTGGATCGTCTGGCTCCAGTGTAAAACTAATATTGGCATCTACATCTGGGTGCAGGTCCAAAGAAGCAGTATATGTGCCGATTTCTTTGGCATCGGCAGGGAGTAGGATGTCCCTCCTGTCAACTTCGACATCCAACTGTTCTTTCAAAGCTTTCGCCAGTTGAAGCGTAGTAACACTACCAAATATTTTGCCTCTTACCCCGCATTTTACTGGGAGGATAAGTGTTTGGCCATTTATTTTGGCAGCGATTTCTTTAAATACATCCAACATCTTTTCCAGCTTGGCAGTTTCCTGACGCTTGAAGCTGTCGAGGTTGTTGCGATTGGTTTTGTTGGCGATTAGGGCCAGCCCTAGTGGGATGAGGTAGTTGCGGCCATACCCATTTTTTACAGGTACTATCTCGAACTTCCTGCCGACCTTTTCTATATTTTTTAAAAGAATGATATCCATTGTTAATTGCTGATTGTTGATTGTTGATTGTTGATTGTTAGCCACTTAAAAACAACTAACAATGACAACTGACAACCAAATTATTTTAACAAATCCGCTACATATGGCATCATAGCCAAGTGCCTTGCCCGCTTAACTGCGGTGGCTACCCTGCGCTGGTATTTCAGCGAGTTGCCAGTGATGCGGCGAGGAAGGACTTTGCCTTGCTCATTCACAAATTGGAGCAAGAAGTCAGCGTCTTTATAATCAATATGCTTGATACCAAATTTGCGGAAGCGGCAGTATTTGTTACGGCTATTTCCCAAATTCGGATTACTTAAGAATTTTATGTCATCTCTTGATGCAGCCATGATCTTTTTGTTTTAAAAGTTAATGATCTGGAAAAGAATAAGTGGAAATCTATTCCTCCTCATTGCCATCTTTGGTTTCAGAAACTGCGGCATTTCCGGTGGTTTCAGAAACTGTGATCTTTCCACCTTTCAGTTCTTCCTGCCAGGTTTTCAGTTCGTCCCATTTGCCTTTGGCGGCCAGGTCAGCTTGGGCTGGCCAAGTAGTTGGGTCCTGAAAGCTGAAACGGTCTCCTGCTGCATTCAACACTGATTTGATTTGCTCAGGGTTCATGCCTGCCAGTTTTTCAAAAGTGGTAATACCAGAGCTGCGCAACACTTCGGCGATCTTTGGGCCTACGCCTTCGACGCGTTTAAGGTTATCTGGCTGCTTAACAGGTGCTTTGACTTTACGTGGAACGGCTTCGGCAGGTTCTGCTTTTTTCTTACGCTTTACCTTGCCAATCAATCCTTCCCGTTTGTCTTCGTTGTACTTGACCCCATATTTGTCAAGTCGGATAGTGAGGAAGCGCATGACGTTTTCGTCACGGCGCAAGTCGAGTTCAAGCGGGTCGAGAATTTCACCTGTTTCAGATTGAAATTCAACACAGTAATAGTAACCAGAATGACGCCTATTGATCTCATAAGTCAATTTGCGCAATCCCATCTCGTCCACATGTACGATATTGCATTTGTTACCTTGCAAGTGATCGACATACTTTTGAGCCGTCGCTTTTACTTCATCGCCCGACAGAACTGGATCTACGATGAAAGTTACTTCGTAATTTCGCATAAAAGTTTTGAAGTATTTATCCTTTTCGAAAATACCCTGTGCCTTTAATGTCGTAACAGGATTTCTGAAAAGGGGCGCAAAGGTAATTAAAAAGTGGTTGAATAGTTAGGAATGCGGTTAAAACAAATTGACCAAGTTTGAGTAGGTTATTTTGGTTTTAGTTTTTCTTTAAAAGAAGGAGTATTGTTGATACTATGACTGATTTTAAAGAAAAACTAAGAGCAAAAGAAGCAGTCAAAAGGGTCAATTTATTTTGGCCGCATTCCTTAAAGGCTTAAATGGTTTTTTATCAGCCATTTAACTATTTGATTGTTCGGCCATTTCGATAGTACATGAAAAACAAAGGCAAACTATACCTTATTCCCTCGCCTCTCGGCGAAAATGGACTGCATTCCATCCCCGGTTATGTCGTTGAACTGATCCACAAGATAGAATACATCGTAGCGGAGCGGGCAAAGACTGCCAGGCATTTTATAAAGGCAACGGGTACGCCGAGACCGATGCCAACATACCATGTGACTGAGCTAAACGACCGCATTCCCGATAAAGAAATGAATGAAATGTTGCTCCCGGTTTTTGATGGAAAAGACGTGGGGGTCATGTCTGAGGCAGGTTGCCCTGGTGTGGCCGATCCAGGAGCTCGGCTGGTGGCACTTGCGCACCGGAAAGAGGTAGAGGTAGTGCCGATGGTCGGGCCATCCTCTATTTTATTGGCTTTGATGGCATCAGGCATGAATGGGCAAAATTTTTGCTTCCACGGCTACCTTTCTGCCAAAGTGGATAAGCTGGCCAATGACCTGAAACGGCTCGAGCAAAGCGCTACCCGAAACCTCCAGACCCAGCTTTTTATCGAAGCTCCCTACCGGAACCGGCAAGTGGCCGAGCAGGCATTGAAAGTGCTTTCTTCTGAAACGCTGTTCTGCATCGCCGCCGACCTGACATTGGAAACGGAATTTGTCTCGACAAAAAAAATAAGCGAATGGCGGAAATTGGGTATGCCTGAATTGCACAAAAGGCCCGTTATGTTTTTGATCGGGAAGGGGGTGTAAAATGATAAATTTTAAAGTGTTAAAGACCAGCGTTTTAGGTGAATTGACTTATAAGTCTATCATTCCATATTGGGAAAATAAAATGCGATTTAATGAATAACAATATGAGTTCAGTAATACCGAAATCAACCATGCCTCCGCAAGGGGATATTGAAAGCAACGCTGGTAAAATAAAATTCATTGACCTTTTTGCAGGTATCGGCGGCTTCAGGTTGGGCTTTGAAAGAGGATTTGCCCGGCAGGGGCTTCAAACCGAATGTGTGCTGACTTCGGAAATAAAGCCACATGCATTGAAAGCTTTAAACCATAATTTTAAGCATACAAATTTGGTTGGAGATATTAGGAAGGTGGAAAGCCAGTATATTCCTGATTTTGATTTTCTGCTCGCTGGGTTTCCATGTCAGCCGTTTAGTGCAGGTGGAAAGCGATTGGGATTTGTGGATACGAGGGGGACGTTGTTTTTTGAGATTCAAAGGATCTTAAAAGATAAAAACCCTCAAGGCTTTATTCTGGAAAATGTGGAAGGCTTGGTAAAGCATGACCTTGAAAACAAAGGCGAGAAGATAGGACGGACTTTGAAGACGATTGTTAATACGCTGGAAAACAAGCTTGGTTATAAGGTCAGTTGGATGGTTCTGGACAGCATGGATTTTGGATTACCGCAGTCTCGGAAACGCATATTTATAGTTGGGCACAAAAAGTTTAAAATCCCTTTGAATGGTTTTAAGAAGAAAATAACCCTGCTAAAAGAAATCCTTGAATCAGGACACGATGTTTTGGATTCGAAACTCACCAGGCTACTGTTCAAAAATTTCAAGATTGAAGAGCTTTATGGAAAATCCATTAAAGATAAAAGAGGGGGAGACAACAATATCCATAGTTGGGATTTGGAAATAAAAGGCCCTGTTTCCGAAGAACAAATCATTTTATTGAATGACCTTTTTAAGCAAAGAAGGAAAAAAATATGGGCACAAAAAATCAGGATTGACTGGATGGATGGGATGGCTTTGACTTATGGGCAAATTAAAACTTTTAATGCGAGCCCTGATTTGAAAAAGATGCTTGATGACTTAGTGGCCAAGGGGTATTTAAAATTTGAACACCCTAAGAAATTAGTGAAGATTGAAACTGAAAATGGTATAAAGCAATTTCGGGAAGAAGATGAGACCAAGCCAAAGGGGTATAATATTGTGACGGGAAAATTAAGTTTTGAAATAAATAAGATTTTAGATCCCAATGGGGTCGCTCCAACACTTGTGGCGACAGATGTGTCCCGTATTGCTGTGCCGGACGGCGAAGGGTTACGGAAGTTGACAGTGAGGGAAGGTCTGAGATTATTGGGGTTTCCAGATTGGTTTAACTTGCCTGTTAAAGAAAATGAAGCTTTTGACTTATTGGGGAATTCACTGGCGGTGCCAATTGTCGAAGCTATCGCGGAGCGAGTGGCAGAGCAAGTTTGTGTTGAACTCCATAAGTTACAAAAGGGGCACGAAATAAGTGTTACTTAAGAATATATTCACCGCGCCAAACATTCTAACAACCACTCCCGCTCCGTCAGCACCTCTTCTTTTCCGATAGATGTTTTGAGACTGCCTGTTTTATTCGTATAAGATATTGATTTTCAATATTTTGTCAAGTAATTTTTAAATTCGAAAAAAAAGAGATCAATAGCGGAATTTATTATTATACCGTTGAGGTAAAAAGGTCTTGGATTTTATTCGGGTGAAATAGTTTTGAACCCATAGAAATAAACGCGTATTGAAATTAAAGACAAATGCGACGCTTTTCTAAAAAGGGTCGCATTTTCATTTTCAGGACAGCAACAATTCATAATGTTCCTCTTTGATCAGCTTCTTTTTTAGACCTTCATTAATTACATTCGAATCCATTAACAGCTTTTTGAACCCTGGCTCAATATTGCCAATGGCAAAATAAATCAACATGATTTTTTCTGAACTCGACAAAATGGAATTTACTACTCCAAAAAAGAACCCTTGGTCAATCTCGGCCTCACTGATATATTCTAAAATAAAGCCCAAAGTGTTCATATAGGCTTCCATGCGAGGGTATTTAACTTCAAAAAATTCTTTTGAATAAATTGAAATATCACTTACATCATCACTCCTTCTGGGCTGGGTAAAATTGTACCGGAATATATCGTTGAATAAAAATAAAACAGCGTCCCGCCCTGTTCTTAGGTCTTCCCGATATTCACTGCCGTAGGAGGTCTGTAGTTTTACGGTAACATTTTCCAGATTGGTAAAATGTATTTTCAATAATTCAAAGAAGTTTTCCTTTCTGTTTTGCAGTTCGTTGTTCTGTATTTTTGGCAAATCTTTTTTGTTGCCCACATCTGCATTTTCCATTTTATCAATCAACCCCAAAAGTGCCTGCCGGATTCTATTGTACCCGATTTCTACTTGTTCGTACCCCAAAATACCTTGACTGGCTATTCTGTTGAGATCATTGAATTGACTTTTAAAAGTGATAATTTCGTTTTTCAGAACAGAGGTGTTTACCAGCGTGTCTTCAATTGATTGCAGACCATAATTTAGTCCCAATGCAAGCCTTTCTTTTAGTTTTAATTTTATTTCTACCAGTTCCATGTAATTGATTTATTAGAAATTAGAAATTGACAGCGGAATGAATACAAATTTTGTGGACAAAAATACAGTAAAAATATGCCTGGAATATTGGCAAGAATATTTTGTTTTTAGGAACTTTACAAACATCGATCATTAACACAAATTAAGAATTGAATGGATCCTCACGATGAAGACCGTTTGCACGGCACAGGTTCTTTTTTGAATAAATACCAGGACTACCTTGGGGAATTTGTATATGGTGGAATAGATGGCAGCGTGACCACTTTTGCAGTGGTAGCTGGGGCCTCGGGAGCGGAACTGAGTTCCGGCGTCATCCTCATTTTGGGGTTTGCCAATTTATTGGCTGATGGGTTTGCCATGTCGGTGGGCGCATTTTTATCAACTAAATCCCAGCAGCACAATTATGAAAAACACAAAGCAGTGGAATACTGGGAAGTGGACAATATTCCAGAAGTGGAGGAAGAAGAAATCAGGGAGATTTACAAAGGAAAAGGGTTTGAGGGGGAATTGTTGGAGAAGGTGGTTGAAGTCATTACGTCCGACCGTGACCGTTGGGTGGACACCATGATGAAAGAAGAACTGGGTATGATGAAAGAACAGCGCCCTCCAATCTTGATCGGGGCCATTACTCTTATTTCATTTGTCCTTATCGGGCTTGTCCCTTTGGTGGTTTATGTGTGGGACTATCTCGCAGGATTTCAAGAAGATTTGTTTTGGTCGGCAAGCCTGTTGACTTCTTTTGCTTTTCTTGGAATTGGATTTTTAAAAACTTACGTTACACAGACGAATCATTGGAAAGGAATGCTGGAGACGTTGCTTTTGGGCGCGCTGGCTGCAAGTGTTGCTTATTTTGTCGGTGATTTTTTAGAAAAACTGATTGCGTGATCGATACACTTTACGGTTTCGCAAGAGAGTTAAGGAAAATGTTCTTTTCACGTTTTTGGATATAACTCACATTGTCAGTGTTCACATCAAAAGTATAAAATTGGAAACCTGCTGATTTTACTGTAATCCGATAGTCTGTGCCTGGCTCCAATTTCAGTTTTGTTTGGTAGAAAAAGCTACCAGATTTGACCAAACCAGTTGCACCGGTTTTCAAATCTTCGATTTCCACAGCGATAGAAGTCAATGGTTTTTTATGGGAGTTGTCAAAAAAACTGAGTCGGTAATCGACAAACACCCGCGCTTCAACGATGTCCCCGCCGTTATCTTTTTGCAAGCCATTGTTCGTAACGAAATAGGCAAATTTAGAGGCGGCATTGTAAGTGTAATAAAACTCATCACGCGCTGTGTTCAAATATTTCCCCATGTTTTCGGGTACTTTCCAACTCCTGTCAGATGTTTTTGCAGTGTGAAAAATATCAAACCCACCATTGCCCTGCATTCCTTTTGAACTGAAAAACAAAGTCTGGGATTGCTGATGGAAAAACGGTGTTACGTCATCAGCTATCGTGTTAAATGGTAGAAGATAGGGGTTGCCGAAGCTGCCGTCATTTTCAATTTCACTGCACCAGATATCCTTGCCGCCAGCACCGCCCCGACGATTGGAAACGAAATAGAGGACATATTTTTTCAATACCCAATCGTACCCAACAGTCGGTTGGGTATTGGTGTATTTTCTCTTGTTGATATGCTCAGGTAGCTTGATGCCGCCACCCCAATCGCCATCATAAGTACGGTTTCGATACCAAATGGTACATTTTTCTTGTGAACCTGGATCTTCATCAGAGCAAAGGGTGTAGTACATGCGACTGGCATCGGGCATCAATGCAACGTTCGAGGCGTTCAATATGACCGACCTTGGATTGACTTTGGATTCTCTTGCTTGTGTTCCAAATTGGACTTCGTAAATGCGATTTACAGGGTGCTGCACCATCCTTTTCCGCTTCTTCTTATTTTTTGTTGGTAAATAGTTTTCCTCTAAAACGGTGGAGAAATATAGTTTTCCGGCATAACGGAGCGGGGACAAGTCTGCATTTGGGGTATTGACATTGGCAGGTAATTTAGCGAGATAATCGCCTGCGCCAATTTCACGATTGCCTGTTGCCAAGGATCGAATGGCGTTTTTAGCGAGATGTGAATAATGGTTGTTCTTTTCAAAGTGTTTGTCGAGGTATTTCTCGAAATATATTTTTGCTTCATCCCTTTTATCGAGGCCATATTTTATCACTCCCAATTGATAATCGGTTACAGAATAATATCCTGCTTTTGCTTCCTCTGGAATTTTTTCGAGGTATGCTTCGGCAGTAGGAAGGTCATCCATCAATCGGGCAGACTCCCCTGCAAGAAACAAGGAAGAAACGTGTTTGTCGTCCTTCTCCATTATCTTTTCACAATAAAAAATCGTGGTCGGAAAATCCTTTGTATAGAAGGAGGTCAGTGCAAGTTCTTCATACTGTACAGTTGTTTGTCCATACATTTGGCTACTTAGCCACAGTATCAAATATGGTAGAAGTCTGTTCATGTTTCTGTGTTTAGTAGAGACCAAAGAATTGGGGGAAAGCCTTCCTGTTGGCTGACAGGGAATTAGTTTAACTTGGGAAGTTATTCTTTGACCGTATCAAGTAGGGGGTATTCGGATTAATTGCCAGGGAATCTAAATGAGGGAATTAAGTAGTGAGGGTAGGGTCTATATGAGAGTGGAAAAATCTTACGTCAGCATTTAAAACAAAATGTGAGCCATAAGTAAAAATGATAATCTGTATGTCGGTTGAGGGCTTTCTTATAAACCACAAAAGGCACAAAAGAAATATAGCTCCTTTTGTGCCTTTTGTGGTTCAAACAATGTGAATGCACATTTATTAAATCACTGTGCTTTGAAGAATCACACTTTCACAAAAATCTTCTTTTTGTATAAAATCCAGGCCACCAACAAATTGATGCCAACATGCATCAGGGCAAAAGCCAGGGAGGCATTGTGAGGCGAGAGCCATGAAAGGAAGAGGTTTTCATGAATCCAGCTATATGCTGGGCTGCCACTTATTTTTATAGCAAACATGATTTTTGTAATCATAGAATGCAGGATGTAGATAAAAAGGGGGTTCATGCCAAACCAGACAAAAGGCTTCGTCCAACCTTTATAACCTTTGACATCCACCAACCACCAGACTGTTCCGAGCGTTAGCAAGGCCAAACCACTGTGATAAAGCACATAGCTGCTCGTCCACATTTTTTTATTGATGGGAAAAACTTCTCCCCATAGCTGGCCAACGACAACCAGAATGAATCCGACTGCAAATATGGCTGCCCATTTGGCGTTTTCATCCATTTTGATTCTCATCCATGTGCCTGCCAGTATGCCCGCAAAGCAGGTGCCCAGGGCCGGCAATGTACTGAGCAACCCTTCTGGGTCCCAAGTTTTGGCATGGCTCCACAAGTGTCCATCCATTAGCAATCGGTCGAGCCAAGCACCTATATCTTTGCCCATTTCGAGACTGGGGTAGCCTTGTCCCGGAACTGGGATCAGCGTCATCAACCCCCAGTAGGCCAGCAAGCATCCTATGGTGATCCAGAATAAACTGCGGATGTTGGTCATCATGTATATTGCTGCGCAAATGCCATAAACCAAACCAATGCGGGTCAGTACACCTGGGATGCGCCAGGTGGCCAGGTTAAATTTGAAAGCGCCATTCAGGAAAAGCCCGATCCCCACAATCCACAATGTCCGGATCAATATTTTCCGGTAAATTTTACGCTTGTCCACTCCCTCTGCCTTCTTCTTGGAAAGGGAATACGTGATGGCAATACCCACAATGAACAGGAAGAAAGGGAAAACCAGATCGGTAGGGGTACAGCCATGCCAATCGGCGTGGAGCAGTAATCCGTAGGTGTTGTCCCAATCACCTGGGCAATTGACCAAGATCATGAAAGCAATGGTAAGGCCGCGGAAAACGTCGAGGGAAAGGAGTCGCTTTGTTACAGACATAGGTTGTTTGTTTTGTTTTGAAAATCGGCCATGAATGTAGGGAAAAAAAGGGAATGGGGATTTATTTTTTGAAAAAGAGATATAAAGATGGAGACTACAAGACTTCATCAAACCTTCTGGCAAACCAATATTTTACTAACTTGCCCCAGCCTAAGGAATGTGGCAATCTTTATTGGCACAGCCCTAAAATCAGTCATCATTTAAATATTAAAAATAAATATATGAAAACCATTAAGGGGCCAGCCATTTTCCTCGCCCAATTCGTCGGAGACAAAGCTCCATTTGACACTTTGGAAAATATCTGCAAATGGGCAGCCAGTCTAGGGTACATAGGTGTTCAGGTTCCTACCTGGGCTGATCAATTGATTGATTTGAAAAAAGCCGCTGAAAGCAAAAATTATTGCGATGATTTGAAAGGCCGGGCCGAAGAATGTGGCGTCCAGATAACGGAGCTGTCCACCCACCTGCAAGGCCAGTTGGTTGCTGTCCATCCAGCCTACGACATTGGCTTTGACACCTTCGCCCCTGAGAATGTCCGTAACAATCCAAAAGAACGTACAAAATGGGCGGTACAACAATTGAAATGGGCGGCGAAAGCCAGCGAACACCTTGGCCTCAAGGCTCATGTAACTTTCTCTGGTGCGTTGATGTGGCACACCATGTACCCTTGGCCGCAACGGCCGAATGGTTTAGTGGAGAGGGGTTTCAAGGAATTGGCAGATCGTTGGAAACCGATCCTCGATATGTTCGAAGACAGTGGTGTTGACCTTTGTTATGAAATACATCCGGGGGAAGACCTCCATGACGGTATCACCTTCGAGCGTTTCTTGGAAGCCACGAACAACCATCCTCGGGCAAACATGCTCTACGACCCCAGCCATTATGTGCTGCAACAAATGGATTACCTCGCCAACATTGACATTTATCATGAAAAGATTAAAATGTTTCATGTGAAGGACGCAGAGTTTAACCCTACTGGCCGAAGTGGTGTGTACGGTGGTTATCAAAGCTGGGTTGACCGTCCTGGCCGTTTTCGATCATTGGGCGATGGGGAGATAGATTTTCAATCCATCTTTTCCAGGTTGTCCCAATATGACTTTGAAGGGTGGGCTGTTTTGGAATGGGAATGCTGTATCAAAGATGGGGAACAAGGCGCAGCGGAAGGTGCTCCATTTATCCGTGACCACATTATAAAAGTAACGGAAAGGGCCTTTGATGATTTTGCAGGAGGTAAGGCGGATGACGACTTGAACAAGAAAATACTTGGGCTGTAATCTTTTTTGATAAATTTAACCTTTTTGGATGGGGGCGTTACAATGTCTCCTGCGTTTTAAGAATATGTCTAGTTTTTAAAAACTAAAACCTGTAGTTATGCGCCCAGTTTTTTTTGTTTCCCAGTTCGTCCTTTTTGTTGTTGTCGCTTCATTGGCTTCTTGTTTCGTTCCACAAAAGATTATCCAAATCGATTCTGGAGAGGATGAGGAGACCAAATGGAATTATGGTCGACAGGTTGTAATAGTTAAAGACGGCAACCTCGAAGCCCGTGTCTTCTTTGAAGATTTCACTAAAAAAGATCTGATCTTCGACGTTGAGGTCGTCAACCTTGGGGAAGAAGAAATCCTCTTGCAACCTGAACAAATTCACATACTTACCGACAATGGCGGCAGGGTGTGGTCATTCGATCCTGAAAATGAGATTTTCGGGGAACAAGTCGAATTGAGCAGGCAAGAAGCCAGAAACAAGAACACAGCCGTGGCGGTTGTTGGTGTTGCCGTGGCGGCCACTATTGTAGCTGTTGCGGCCTCAAGTGATGGTAACAACAGTAACAACGATGGTGATGGCATCAATACAGCCACTAGTTTATTGTATGTCAGCTCCGTTGTCCCTCCCCCTCCCCTTGTCGTGATGCCTCCTAATGACAATTTTTGGAAAGATTATTCTCTGCGTAAAACAACTCTCGACCAGGGTTATAAAGTTGGGGGCAAAGTCGTCTTTCCCAGAATGGACGAATCCAGGGTTTTGACCGTCGTGATTCCAGTTGGAGACCAAAAATTAAAAGCAAGTTTCAAACAGCGTATTTTCCAACCATAAATTGAATAAGTGCGGCGGTCTTTGACGGAAGGCTGCCGCACTTATTCAATTTATTTTCTCACCGTTTTATGTTTTACATATTTTGCCCCTTCTAAGAGCATTTCTTTTTCGTTTTTGTAAAAGCAGGCATTTTCAATATTTTTCCCGGTAATTTTTTTGACAGCGTTCATGTCCTTCCAGTATGAGACAAATGTCATATGTGAAACATTGCCTTCATTTTTTCGGTAAAGGGCCATCCCAAGGTTGCCGGGCAAATCTTGAAAATCAGGGACAACCGTATTTTTTGTCCACTCCACATAAGCATCAGCTTTCCTGGCAGGTGTTAGCCAGTGCCATATCCTCGCTACAATGTCAGTGTCTTTTTCAACTGGTGGAATATCAACTTCGGCAACTCCATTCCTCCAATCAGAAGTTAGGCTAACCAATGGTAACGGTCGTAGTGTCCGTTTTTTCTTTTTTAAAATATTTTTATTGGTATTGATAAAAATGACGCCCGTTAGTAATAGGCTTGTCGCCAAAAGGGATTGTAGAGTAACATCTTCGTTGTTCAGTCCCCAACCCAGCAACAAAGCGATTACTGGGTTAACATAACCAAGTGTTGCCACCTTATCGGGAGTAGATTTTACTAATAAATAATTGTATGCAGAAAAGGAAATAATGGATCCGAAGATAAGCAGGTACAGCCATGCTAAAAAGCCATCCCCTGTCAGGTCCACCATTTTAAAACTATAAATATCTCCAGCAACAACACTCATAAATAACAATACTGCTCCACCACAGATCATCTGCATGCCGGCGCCTTGGAGTTTGGATTTTGGCATCTCCAGATCAATGGTTTTAATAGTTGCATATGCCCCCATGCAGTGATACTTGCAAGAATTACCAATACCCCAATCAATGTTTCTCTATTTGATATGAATTCGTCTTGTCCCACAAGGAAGAGCATACCAAATGATCCCCAAAAAAGTACCTGCAATAGTTCGGTAAGATGGGCCCTTGCCCTGCATTTACCACATCAACAATACCACTAGTAATGGCTCGAACGAAACAATGATAACCGCAATCCCGGAATTAACCCATTGCTCTGCGCACACACCACCACCAGTGCCTATTGATCAAAACAAGATGCCAGAAAATGCGGCTCCTTTCCACTGTTTTATGGTAGGTTTTTCGCCACTAAATAAAGAACTCAATACATACAAAATCAAACCAGCGACTAAGAATCGGCAACCTGCCATCAAAAAAGGTGGGATGTCTTGAATCGCTATCCAGTTGGCGAGATAGGTCGAACCCCACACAGTGTAAATGATGCCAAATGAGATGAGGATCAAAAACGCTCTGACACAAAAAGCTTTTTCATTTTCAACACGTTGTTTAAGGATTCAAAACACAACACCCCGAACCAGTGTACCACTAGTTCGAGGTGTTTTATTTCGAAAGAAGTAAAGATGGATTTCAATTTGAATAGACCCTTTTCTTGCAGAGTCATTTTCTCTACTTCATTTATTTTTTCATTTTAAAAATTCAACCCACTTAGGAAGAAATTTCGTGAAAAGCCCTATCTTGACCAAGAAATTGCAACTAACACAATAAGGTCATTTTAAGTTCTGTAAGCCAATAAGTATTATGCCCTTACCCTTTCAGCAGCTTCGTACATTTTTTGCAACTTCCTTCTAGCAAAGAAAATGCGGCTTTTTATTGTGCCCAATGGGGCATCCAATTGTTCTGCAATTTCATCGTACTTATAGCCTTTATAAGCCATCCAGAAAGGCCGCTTGAAATCTTCAGGCAACGCGCTGACCATGCGCAACAATTCTTTGTAAGCCATTCTTGTCTCTCCGTCATTTTCAATCGTATGGCTGCCGGAATTGATGTAATAATTGTTAGGAGTTTGGTCGAGGATAACACCTCGGCGGACTTTTTTGCGATAATTATTTATAAAAATATTCCGCATAATAGTTACTGCCCAAGCTTTAAAATTAGTGTTTTCTTGAAACTTGTCAGCGTTGGAGATGATACGTAAAGCGGTATCTTGGTAGAGATCGTGTGCATCCGTCTCATTTCCGGTCAATTTTAATGAGAATGCCCGCAAAGAGTTGCGAACTTGTTCGAGTTGTTGATGAATATTATTTGCCATGATGGATGATTAAATCAGTTAAATTTCTATTTTGTAATTATTTTTAACAAAACTACTGTTTAAGGGAATTGAATGCAAATATATTTTTCAATTTAGACTTATTCTTGTCTTTTTTAAAAATTTCTTAACACTTTTACAGTCTTTTACTCCCAAATATGCCAATTATGCTTCCTTGACCCTTTATGTTTAAACCTGATAGGATGCTGAATCGAAAAGGAACTAAACATTTGGCATGTATATGGCGTTTACATCGAGCACCAAATATTGTGCTCCGAAGTTAGAAATGTAATTTTTTTCTACAGAATAGCAGGAAAATTAGAAATTTGTAAAAGAAGTTGTCTTTTGTTAATTCATTTGGCCTTAGTAAGCTCCCTTCTTCATCATCCCTTAGAGAGGCTTTCATCTTTACATTGGCCCAAAACAAAAACGCTAAACAGCTTCATGAAAAAATACGCAGGAAAATATGGAAGATATCAAAAATGACTCATCTAACTTTAATCTGTCCGAAAACCTTCGGGCGCTCCGAAAACGAATGAAATGGAGCCAGGAAGAACTGGGAGTGAGGCTCGGCCTAAACAGGGGTAATATTGCTTCCTATGAAAGTGGTACAGCCGAACCCAAGATTTGTAACCTAGTAAAATTTGCCCGCCTATTCAATATTTCCATTTTTGACCTAACCCACAGTAACCTTAAAGAAGAAACGACCTATATACAAGCAACCCAGCGTCCCCCTATCCCTTATAGCTTTCCTTCGGTAGGGCAATATGCTACTGAAGCTCAGGAATTTGAAAGTGCCATAAAAGGTTTGGAATGTATCTTCCGCATGAAAATCAGGAATTCAGGTGAAATGTCTGAAGAAATGGTGTTTTTCAAAAACCAATTTGAGCAATTGTGTGGTGTCGCCAATCACCTTTTGCAGTCCCATTTTGAATTGATTGTTACCGTCAAGAACAAATGCCCTGAGCAAAAAGCCGAAAAGACAGAGGTGGAAACCAATACTTTTAATGCGTAATCTTGACCCTAATCTATAAGTTTTACTCAAAGGAAAAGTATGCCTTGAGTACCGACCAATCCCCCTCTTCGAATCCTGCTTTGATATTCTTGAGATTATCCATGTTCAAAAAAGTGCCGTGCTGTTTTCGATAATTGAATAGGATTGTAGCCTGGTAGTTACTAATGAAAGGATGATCTTTGAGTTCACCTATCGCACACGAGTTTATTTTTATTTTTCGGAAAACAGGTGACGGAGTTAAGTATGGCAATATTTTTTGGAAAGTACTGTCAGGCAATCCATAGGTCTTTCCAATTTGTTCAATTGAAGAAAACCCACCCAATTTTTCTCTGAAATTTACGATACGCTTTGAATAGGCTGGGCCAATACCATAGAGTTGCTGCCATTGCTCTTGCGTGGCTTGGTTG
This sequence comes from Saprospiraceae bacterium, assembly GCA_029263015.1. Lineage (GTDB taxonomy): Bacteria > Bacteroidota > Bacteroidia > Chitinophagales > Saprospiraceae > UBA6168. Next base: position 15,246 of record JAJCYI010000060.1, read on the forward strand.
ATGTCGATTGGCTCTATTGTCTCTTTTGGATAAATGGCCTTGACCTCTTTTTGGGTGAAGGTGGATACATTTTCTTTTTCAGGTGGCTTCCTTTGCCTTTCTTCTCTAAGTGGAAGTGCCTTTGTCTTTTCGATAACAATCCAATCCTGCAACCTCGCATAGTCCTCTTCGCGAAGTCCATATATTTTTTTAAGGTCTTCTTTTTTGAAAAAAGAACCTCCCTTTGAACGGAAGTTTATTAGGGTTTGAGCTGTCCGGGGCAGGATTCCAAGCCTTATCAATTCATATTTTGATATGCTATTTGGGTCAAATTTAAAAAGTTCAACTGGTATAGGTTTAGGAGCTGCATTTCTAAAATTGGGTGCATCGTCTAAGTCTATTGTTTCTAGTTTTTCCTTTTCAGTAACTGCGGCAATGGCTGCTTGGAATTCCGAAAAATCATATTCCGATTTTGGAGGCATGAAATAGGAATAGACTGCGGGTGCAAGGAAAAAGGCAAGACAAAGGAAGATTAAAACAAAAGTGGCATCACGTTCTCGGCGGGTAAAATAAAAATACTCATAGAGATAGCGGGCGAGGTTTTTCATGTTGAGGCTTTTTTGGGTTAAACGAACCTCACAAAATTAATGATAGGGTGATTTACAGTCAAATATTATTTTTGTGCATAGGTTTTATTCGAGTGCGCAGGGTTAGATTTGTGGTAAAGAGGAGCAAAAAAAAGAGCCCCCTTCATTGAAGGAAGCTCTTTTTTTCGTTTTGCGGTGACTGCAACTTACTATAGGCCTGCGACATGGCGCATCAAATTACTTTTCAGGTTGGCAGCTTTATTTGAGTGCCAGGTGTTTTTCTTCGCCAGTTTGTCAATAAGGCTGACTACTTTAGGGAGAAACTTTTCTGCTTCTGCTTTATCAGTTAATTCACGCAGAGCCTTAATAGCTGTACGGGTTGTTTTTTTGTTGAACCTGTTGCGCAAGCGTTTTTTCTCGTCTTGCCTGATGCGCTTTTTAGCTGATTTATGCTGTGCCATTTATCGAAAGAAAATTTTATTGTTAAACCTTATATTTTGCTAAAACAACCTGATTCAGGTCGCTTTTTTCAAATGGAGGGCAAAGGTATGGAAATTGAATTAAGAAAAGGAAGTCTAATAGGAAATATTTTATCGTCAAGATGGTTTGATTGTCAATTTGTTGCGGGTTTTCAGATTCTTAAATTTATACTTTTGCTTTTTCACCTTTTACTTTTAACTAAAATGAAGTGGTTAAAACGACTTATGTACCTTTTTGCTTTTCTATACCTTGCCTTGTGCTTGGCGCTATATTTTGGACAAGAAAAAATCATTTTGCAACCTGATAAACTACCGGAAAACCATGTGTTCAGGAAAGGAAATGAGATAGAAATAGAAGTGGAAAATGACATTTCACTCAATTGCCTGTGGATTAAAGAGCCTGCCTCAAAAGGTGTCATCCTGTACCTGCATGGCAACCGAGGCAGCAATCGACGCTGCCTCCACCAGGCACTTAACATGGAAGGGCATGGCTATGATATTTTTATGCCCGATTACCGGGGGTACGGCAAAAGCGATGGACAAGTTGAAAACGACAAACAGCTTTATGCCGATATGGAAAAAGTCTATGATTTTTTGAAAAAACATTATTCCGAGGATCAGATAGTGGTAGTGGGATACTCCCTCGGCACGGGCATGGCTTCCTATTTGGCAGCCACTTACCGTCCCCAACAACTTTGGCTGCTTGCCCCTTACGTGAGCATGCTCGATATGAAAAACAGGCACATTCCGATTATCCCCGGCCTCTTTTTGAAATACCATCTCCGAAATGACAAACACTTGGCAAGAACGCAATGTCCCATTACCCTATTCCATGGCACCAACGACCGGATAATCCCTTATGAAGCCTCACAAATCTTAAAAAAGATAAGATCGGGAGCCACCGAATTGGTTACTTTAAAGGGAGAAGGCCACCGAGGTACTATCTTCAATCAGGTATTTAGAAGGAGGGTGGGGATGTTGCTGAAATGATTTTTTGTTGGCATGTCTTCTATGTCCAGCGCCAATCTTCGCTATTACAGCACAAACGTATAAGTATATTTAACCACCACTACCCGACTATCGCTGACAGGAAGGTAAGGCAACTCCCTTTGCCGATTGATGTTGAGCAAGTCGTTGAACACAATATATAAGTCGTTTCCCTCTTTGGGATTGTACCTGATTCTTGCGTTGGGCACAAATACTTCGTCGAGACTATTGTATTGCAAAAAGGCACTCGCCGAAAATTTAGTGTTCATCAAATACTCCAGTTTGATGCGGGCCAAATGGCTGTTGAAAGATTGGTTCCTGTCTGAAAATTCGCCTTTGTTGAATTGGTAAAAACCTTCAAGATTAAAGTGGGAAGAAACTTTATATCTGGGGGACATGGTAATAGAAACTAAATTTCCGTCGTAAAAACTGCCAACTGTCGCTACGCCAAAGAATCCTAACAGACTTCCAAATGGGGTATAGACAGTAGTAGTGAATTGTGTGAAATCATAATCTCCGACAGGGATTTCTGCGTCACCAAGTTCAAAGCTTTCATCAACAAATTCTTTTGTAGGTAGGAGGGAAGCGTTGATGCCCCAGCCTGTTTTTGTTTCCATCTCAAATCCAGGTTCTATTTGGGCGGTCTGTGTTTTTTTAGTGATAAAATCTTTTACAGTAAACCCTTTGACAAACGCTTGTATGCGCAGGATTTTTGAATCTTCGCCCATCAGCCACCCATGACTGAGTTTCCCCTGGAAATTGTTGAAAGTTTCCCTTTCTTCAAACCCTATGCTCGGCGACCAATCTTCTCCTGCCCGTGAATAGACAAAGTTGTATGCCAGCCCATCGTACCGCCTCCGTTCCCAGAACAAATAAATCCTTGCAGGGTCAAGTGAAAGTAATTCGTTGCTTTTCCCATTTTCAAAACTCTGCACCCATTTGGCAGAAAAGTATTCATCGCCTACCACTCGCACGATGGCATCGAAGCCGTAGGCCGTGTTGTAATTTCCGTTTAAATCCATGCGGTTGGTGAGGATGCCTCCCAAATAAGAAAACTGGTTGAATGCTTGCCGCCGGATACGCAGCACGGTAAAATTTTCGGAATTAAGACTGTCAAAAGGAGCTTCTGTTTGCATGTTGAGAAAACCAATGTCGTGGTTGTTCACCCGCCCCTGTAATCTTGCCCCACCATAAATACGTACGGGGTCGCCATCGTCGTTGATGCCTATTTTACGGGAATAAAACAATCGGTTGAAATTTTCAAAACTAAAATCAAAAATGCTTGCCCGCTCCTGAAAGAATTGTCTTTTTTCTGGAAAGAAAAGAGAAAAACGGGTCAGGTTGACCTGCTGGTCATCGGCCTCCACTTGAGCAAAATCAGTGTTCACGGTGAGGTCGAGGGTGAGATTGCTGGTGAGGCTATATTTAAGGTCAAGACCCGCTTCGAGTTTAGGGTCTTTGTCTTGTAGGTAAACAGTTTCACCCTCATCCAATTCATGGGTTTCCTGATATCCTCCAAGCACATATGGAGTTAGGTAAAGCGGTTTTTTTGCATAAACGCCTTTAAAGCGAAATTCCTGAGTTTGTGATGGTTTCCACATGCTCATGCCGCCCCAGTTGAGTGGGATGAGAGGGAAAATATCCACTTCGTTTTTGGCGCTTACATACCACCATGACGTAATGCCCATAACGGTTTCTCCATTGGTGTCCTGAAATCGGAGACTGGCCCATGGTACTCGGATTTCAGCTTCCCAGCCATTTTCTGTTTTAGTGGCAGCGGCATCCCAGAAGGTGTTCCAGTCAAGACTCATGGATGCATCTGTTTGGCCGTCGTTGAACACCGTACCGTCCCATCGGAGGCCTGTTGGTGCGGTGAAAAAGCCGAGACCATTTTCGTTATCGTTATAGGAGTCGATGACCATCCCAAAGTAGTCCGTCGTACCGTCCATGGCATCTCGTTTAAAAGTGGTGGCTCGGTAATAAGAACTATCACTCAGGAAAAATTTACCAGATATGTAAAGGTAATCGTTGTCATATGCCAAGCGGACCTCCGAGCGTTCAGTCGGTTCTTGTCCAAATTGGGGCACTTGTTGTTTCAGTCCAAGTGTTGGGATCGATTCCCAGGCGGGTTCGTCCACACGGCCATCGAAGTTGATAGACCCGGTGAGGCGGCTGGCATCAATTATATTTTGTGAAAAAAGTTGAGTGGAAACAGCTAAAATAAATATTGCCGTGAACAGTCGGTGGAGGTGCATTGATAAGGATGTTTAAAGTGTGTTCTGGGCACTGAAACCAAAGGTAGGGAAAAAAGGTTTCCCCGCAATCAATGTACTAATGAAACGGGTTTAGAGTTTATATTTGCAGGAGACAAACCACAAGTTGATTGTTTATGGAAAATGACCCATCAAATAGTATCCTCCAGGCATTCGAAATCGAAATCCCCGAGGCTGAAGCGCCTACCGAAGAAGAGCTCTTCCAATATCTTTGCGACCGTATCGCTTGGATGATCGAACACAACATGGAATACCTCCTCAGCTTGCTTTACCGCAATGATGTGGAAGAATCAAAGATCCATTTTGCACTTTCCCGCCATGAACCTGATCCCGCCAATGTGGCTCTTGCCAAACTCGTCATGGACCGGCAAAAACAACGCATGGCCACCAAAAAACTTTATGGCAAACAAAATGCGGATGATGTGGATGAGGAACTGAAATGGTGAGCAATTTACTTTTTGAATAAAAACGGGTAATTTTGTTAAAATTGATATTATGAACTTAGATACCGCCATTCGCCAGCCTTTCAGCAATGTGCAATTGGAATTGCTTAAACTTTTTGCCAGCAATGTGCCCGATGATGACCTTTTGGAGATCAAGGCTGTTTTGACTAACTATTTTTTTAAAAAAGCGAAAGACGGTGCTGACAAAGCCTGGGATGAAAGAGGTCTGGATGAAAATACGCTGCTCAATACCCATCGGAGGACACCTTATAAAAAAGAAAAATGAAAATCGTCCTTGATACAAATGTCCTTTTGGTCTCTATTTCAAGACGTTCCTTTTACCACCCTATTTTTGAGGCTTTTGAAAACCAACGCTACGACCTATTGGTTACCACGGATATTTTAGTAGAGTATGAAGAGATTATCCAAAGCAATATGGGAGAAGGTACTGCCAGTAATATCCTCGACGGTTTCCACCATGTTCCAAACATCCATTACATCACGAAATATTTTTATTGGAACTTGATAACAGCTGACCCTGATGATGATAAGTTTGTTGATTGTGCGATTGCTGGAAATGCAGACTACATCGTCTCTGACGATGGTCATTTTAAGGGTTTGAAAAATATGCCTTTCCCGAAAATAAAGGTAATCTCCGCCGATGGTTTTATGGAATTATTGGCGCTTACTAAGAAATGAAACCATCTCCTTTCGTTAATCCGTCCCACTCTAATAGTCAATAAGATCAACTTGCTCACCTCTTATAAAATAAGCGGCGATCAGCAAAACCAAATATTTCTTAAATCAACGGTCCAACTCACCTGCCCGTGGCAGATAGAATGGGCTGGTTAAAGAATTCGAAAAACTACATTGGCGAACCATATTGGTCAGCTATTTTCCTGATGATGTGCCCCATAGAAAATGCAGCAATAAAAAGGATCAAACCTTTGGCAATAAGTTGAGATGTGCCTCCAACTGAGACGATAGATAGGATGAGTGACATAGTAATGTTTGTTGCAGGGGAGCCAATATCGAAAAAACTTAAACTAAAAACGAGGGGAAACTATTATTTTTTGAAGGGCGTACAATCAAAAACGGTAACTCCTATTTCAAATCTTATGCCTAAATGCCGAGCAACATTCGAACCGTTGGCAAAATCACCTTACCTCTATCTACCTCATAATCAGCCGAATCGGCCTGAAGCTCTCCTGTTTTATCTTGCCTGGCCAAGCTCAGCATCCTTTGCCGTTCAGGTGGTGTGAACCTTGAAAAAGTGCGCCGAAGTAAAGCAAGCACACCGCTAAAATTATCCTCGTTCAATGATGATACCCATTCATCCAACAAATTCCACAAGGAGTGATTATGGAGCAATAAAAGACCACTTCCCTGTAGGAACCCTTCCAACCACTGTGCTGCCACTAAAGGTGCGACTGACTGGGAAAGAGAAAAGTACATGCGGGTGGAAGTCTCCACTTCCGTGATGATCTTTTTGTCAAATAAAATGCGGGTACAAGCTCCAGTCAAGAGACCGTTGGTCTGTTCGCTGGTGGCTATGGTCTGCAAACTGGTGTTCCATTGTTGGTTGAAACTGGCATCATTGAGTATTCCAAAAGCCCGGTTGACCTGTTGCAATTTTTTAAATGCGTCGGCAGAAGCATCTTCGTCAAGGTTAGTGACCGCACTTGGCAATCCAATACAGATTCTCGGCACGAGGTGTGCCACCACTTTTTCAACAGTGCTAATGTCTGTTCCTCTCGTGTTGCCATATTTTGCAATTTGCACCAATGGAGGGAAGGCATCCATCAAATGATAAACATCGGCGGTGAGTGCGGCGAGGTCTTCCAGCTTTTTTAGCAGGGCATCGAAAGCGGTAGGTAGATGGGCGTTGAGGGTCACATTGACCAGATCGGTGAGGGCGGGCAGTGCATTTGTACTTTCGGTTTTTTTCCGTAAAAAATTGATACAGGCATCTTCCACGGTATTCCCCCAAGCACCCATTTCAATAATTTGGATGGCAAATTCTGGTGACCATTTTAACCTCCAAAATTCAGTGAATCCGCCAGCAGATTGATGGCGGTTCAGTTCCATCATTTTACCCCAGGGGATATCGAGAATGGTAAGGCGGTGCAGCAGGTGGCTTTTCATTTTGCCAGTTTCGTTCCTAATGTCAACACCACCCTGAGGTTTGGCAGCGGTAGCGCCGAGCCAAAGTTCCTCTGTGTTTTCCCAATACTTGCTGAGCCTGGCAGATTTGATGGTTCGTTCAATGTCTCGCTGCAATGGCACTGTGGGGATTTTATCGGGCACACGACCGACTTTATTGCCCGTAATCAATTCATTTTCAATAAGTTTTAACTTTTCTGAACTTCCTTCACAAATAGTTGTCACAGCTGCTTCTTTCAGTTCATCAATGCCAGGGACGGCCAAACCACGCAGCGAGGCCAAGGTCTCTGAAAGCCGAATCGCTTCGATCACATGTGCCGATGAAGCGTCAAGGTCTTCCTTTCGGAACAGTCTCGCTACGTTGATCATCCACCTTGTCGTGGCCTCGGCTTTTTCGGAAAACAGCAACTCGTACCATGCGGGAGAATTCACACCTGAACGGTAACCACTTCCAAAGGTCAAGCGGTCGTAGCTCCAGGGGATCCAGGTGGCGGTGGTTTTTATTTTCTTAATGCCTCGCAATAGTGCAGCATCCTGACTCACCTTGTATTTTTTCAAATCACTAAGCGCCGGAACGTGCCATGCTCCGCAGACTATGGTGATTTTTTCAAAACCCTCTTTTTGTGCTTTGCGGATGGTCTGTCGCATGTACGCTTCCCGCAATAAAGTCCGTGGCAATTCCTCTGTGGCTTCTCGAAGCGCCGTCGTCATTTCATGTATAGTATCGAAAATGCCTGATTCATTTTCCTCACTTTCAAACATCACTTCCCACCAGCGTTCGCTGTCCGTATATCCTGCCAGCTTCGCTAAATGGCCCATTGGGTCTTGGCGGAATGCCCGTTCTTCAGGCGTCATTTTTTCGAAATAATCCATTTCGCTTTGCGGATTGTTATTCTCCATTTCATCCAAAGTGAAATTCACGGACATGGGCAGATCCATGAACTTAACGGGGATGTCTCGAGCCAAAGCGAATTTGATGGCTTGCCATTCTGGCGAAAACTCGGCAAAGGGTAAATAGCTGGCTTGGGCGATGTCTTTTGGATTGTAAACCAGCATGGCTACCGGAGGAGTGAGGGAGTTTTGAGTTTTGATTGATGATTGATGAGTCGGTGCGCCTTCTTCTTCAGTTTGTGGGCTAACAAATTGGAGCAGCCCTTCCGCATCTGCTGGGGACTCGATGAGCAGCACATCGGGTGGGTTGGTGGCGAGGGCTTTAAGAACTGCTTTTGCTGAGCCGGGGCCGTGGTGTCGGATGCCTAATAATTGATACACGGTTCAGAATGGAGCTTTATCGGGATGTTGGCGGGCATTGAAGAAGGAAAGGATTATGAGTGTATCGTTCTCGTAGGCATAATACATTCTCCTGTTTTTATCAACCAAAATATAGCGAATATTTCTTTTAGATGAAGGTCGTCCCCTTCCAGGAAATTTGCTAATAGAAGCCACTATTTCATTGACATTTTTCACAAAGTTTTCTGCCGCTGTTACAAATCCTTCATTTTGAAAATAGTCAACTACCGCCTCATAGCCTTCTATTGCGTCGGTATGCCAAATAACATTAATGGTCATTTGGAAAACGATTTGAGCTTCTCATCGAACTTTTTTACTACTTGCTCATGGGGGATTACGTTTTTGCCATTTCTTGCATCTGCCAGGGCACGGTCCAACCTTTCCTGCTGTTCAGCGCTCAGTTCGTCCCACCAATCACCTTTTGATTTCAGAGAATCTGTTACCAATTCATAGATAACGTTTCTTATTTTAAGCAACGTTTCTTCGTCTTCGATGCCCCACAGCAAGTCAAACAGGCTTCCTTTTATTTCTAATGTATTCATGTTCAAAATATTAAAATGGCTGCCAACCAAGTTTGATTGGTAAATTTAACCACCAATTTCCGATAATACAAATATAGGATTTCACTACCGCTGAAAACTCTCCCCCACAAATTTCAGCACCTCCGGCAGCGCAGTGCGCCAGTAATCCCAAGTATGTCCTCCATCCCGTACCCGGAATTCATGCGGGATTTTTTTGTCGATCATCAAAGTGTGCAGCGCCATATTTCCTTTTATCAAAAAATCGTCGTCGCCGCAGTCAATATAAAAGCGCACTTTTCCCAGGTCCTCGGCATTGGCATTTTCTACTATTTCCAACACGGAGTTTTGTCGATAGTGCTCAGTGAGGCGGTCAGTGCCTTTCAAACCCCTTCCATAAGACTGTGCAAAATAGTGATCCCAACTCTGTTCCTTCAATTCGAGAGCGCTGTCTTCCGTCCAGACGGCGGCACTCAGAGGAACACATGCAGTAAACATTTCCGGGTGCTTGGTAGCCATGATGAGGCTGCCGTGGCCGCCCATCGAAAGCCCGGCAATGGCACGAAATTCTTTCTTGGACCTGACCCTAAAACCTTTTTCAATGGTTGGAATGAATTCATTGATAAAAAAATCCTCCCAGCGCTCTCCGCCATCGTAGCTGTTCACATACCAACTTATACCAGCGTCGGGCGTCACGATTATCATCGGTGGAGCATCGCCATTGGCAATGGTCTCATCGGCAATATAGTTGGACTGGCCGAATTGTACCCAGCCCGTTTCATCATCGGAAAAACCGTGCAGCAGATACAGCACAGGGTAGCTGCGGTTGGAGGTGGTATAATCAAAAGGTAAGTACACGCTGTACTGGACATCTTTGCCAAGCGTTGTGCTTTTCATGGTCAGGCTTTCTTTCAGTATACCGTGTTGAGCGAAGAGACCAATGGTCAAAAAAGAGAGTAGGATGGTGAAAGCAGATTTCATGTTTTACCGTTTTGATCTTTTCAAAGGCGGTGTTTTTACAAAAGGGTGGGAATTGAATTCCCACCCTTTTGGAAAAACACCGCCTTTGCCAGACAATAATTTTTGCCAAATATAGAAAGTCTGATCAAAGACTCACTTTTGAGGAACACAACTATTTCTATATTTGCCAAAAACAGGTTTACATGAAAATACTTTTTACCGCCATCATTTTATCAGTACTGTTTTTTGCTTGTGGTTCCAAGCCAAAACCTAAAGAGGTTTCCAAAACCATGATTGAAAAAAGCACCCATTTCAAAGTCTTGGTCTTTTCAAAAACGGCTGGTTATTTCCATAAAAGCATTCCGGCAGGTAATGCGGCCATGTTGGAATTGGGCGAAACACATGGATTTGCTGTTGACACGACGAAGGATGCTTCTTTTTTCAACGATGAAATACTCGTTAATTATCAAGTTGTAATTTTCCTCAATACCACGCTGGATGTGCTGGACAGCACGCAGCAAATAGCTTTTGAAAAATATATCCGCTCAGGTGGCGGTTTTGTCGGCATACACTCGGCAGCTGATACGGAGTACGACTGGCCGTGGTATGGAAAGCTGGTTGGGGGCTATTTTAAAAGCCACCCTGCCCAGCAAGAGGCGGTTATAAAAGTAGCCGACAAAAAACACCTGTCAACGAACATGCTGCCCGATGAATGGAAGCGCTTCGACGAGTGGTATAATTATAAAGACATCAGTTCCGATATTCATGTGCTGTGCCAATTGGATGAAACGACTTATGAAGGAGGTGAAAACGGAGCATTCCATCCTATTGCCTGGTACCATGAATTTGATGGTGGAAAGGCTTGGTACACTGGCCTTGGGCATACTGTGGAAGCCTATCAAGAACCACTTTTTTTGGAACATCTCTGGGGCGGGATAAAATACGCAGCCACCCCCTCGTCCCGATAAACCAACAAACCACTAAACATGCTAAAAACAGATAATCTTCAATACGCTTATCAAAATGGCAATCCGCTTCATTTTCCCGATATTCAATGCGGAACGGGCGAGCACTGGCTATTGCTCGGCCAGTCGGGCTGTGGCAAAACGACTTTGTTGCACTTGCTCGGCGGTTTACTGACGCCCAAAGAAGGCTCGGTGAGTATTGGCGATACGGCACTTAACGCCCTGTCTTCCAGTGCTTTGGATAAATTCAGGGGCAAAAAGATAGGGATCATTTTTCAGGTGCCACATTTTGTTCGCTCCCTCACGGTAGGCGAAAACATGGCACTTGCCCAGCAACTCGCAGGAATGCCCATTGACCACCAGCGTATCCAAAAACTGCTCGACCGCCTCGTCATCGGCCACAAATTAGACAGTAAAACCAGCGATCTCAGTCAGGGCGAACGCCAGCGGGCTGCCATCGCCCGGGCACTCATCAACCAGCCAGAAGTAATCCTCGCCGACGAACCAACTTCAGCATTGGATGATAAAAATACCGATGAAGTGATTATGCTTTTGGAAGATACAGCCAGCGAGGTGAACGCCACGTTGCTCGTCGTGACACATGATAACCGCTTGAGAGATCATTTTACAAAACAAATCCAGTTGGCAGTTGGCAGTAGGCAGTAGGCAGTTTGGGAACTGGATATCCAACTGCTCACTGCTCACTGCTCACTGCTCGCTGCATACTGTCAACCGAAAATGAACCTATTTAAACTAAGCTGGAAAAACCTGCTCCACAAACCCCTCAATTTGACGCTGACCCTGATACTGTTTGCGCTGGGCGTCGGACTGATTTCGTTGTTGCTGAACATGAACCACCAGATTGAGGAAAATTTTAATAAAAACCTCGCTGGCATTGACTTGGTGCTGGGGGCAAAAGGAAGTCCCTTGCAATTGATCCTGTGCAGCATGTACCATGTGGACAACCCGACGGGGAATATCAACATCAGCAAAGCAAAGGCATTCCTGAACCCGAAGCACCCGCTCATTAAAGAATCGGTGCCGCTTTCACTGGGCGATAGCTATCGCAATTACCGCATCGTCGGCACCACTTATGACATACTCGAAATGTATGATGCCCAACTTGCTGAGGGCGACCTTTGGGCCAATAACATGGAAGTGACTATTGGTGCGACTGTGGCCCATGCCCTGCACATACACACTGGCGATACGTTCAAAAGTTCACACGGACTTGTGGAAGGCATTGAGGAGCACGAGCATGATTTCCGGGTGGTTGGGATTTTGCAACCAACCGGCTCGGTGATCGACCAGTTGATCCTTTGCAATACCCAAAGCATTTGGGATTCGCATGAGCGCCAGTCGGCAGAAGTTGGTGAGCAGTTGGCAGAAGGCAGTGATGGAGGAAACGATCATTCAGGACATGACCATTCTCATGATAAAGTAGCTCCGGCTTCTTATGATTCTTTGACACTCCGCAAATTGGCGGAGGCCGACCGCCTCGAATTGATGAATCAAACGGACAAAGACATCACGGCCATTTTGTTAAAATATAATTCCCGCACCAATATCCAGTCGCTGAACATGGGGCGTAACATCAATGAAAACACAGAGCTGATGGCTGCTAGTCCACCGATCGAAGTGGCCCGCTTGCAGACCAATCTCGGTGGTGGTACAAAAGTACTTACGCAATTGGCAGGAGTCATTGTTTTTGTTTCTGGACTGAGCATTTTTATTTCGCTTTTCTCTTCCCTCCGTGACCGCAAATACGAACTCGCCCTCATGCGGGTGATGGGCGGCACACCTGCTACTTTGTTTTGGGTCATCCTGCTGGAAGGTTTGATATTGGCGGTGATGGGTTATGTACTTGGCATTGCATTGAGCCACCTCGGTATGACGGTGTTGGCCAATTTTATGGAGGATTCTTACCGCTATTCTTTTTCTGGGCTGCAATTTTTGACGGCAGAAGGCTGGTTGTTTTTTGGAGCGCTGGCGGTGGGGTTTGTGGCTGCTCTGGTTCCCGCGCTTCAAGCGAGGCGGACGGATATTTCGGAGACGTTGGGGAAGGGGTGAGGAATTCATAAATATTGCGTCCAAGTCGTAGACTTGGACGATCGGACGATGTTAAAATACGGCGTAGTGACGGAGTGGCTACCGTCGCACTATATGTTGTTTACGGCATCTCGGTAGAGGGACGGCGTGAAATTGTAGCCTTATATCCCGGTCAAGGGGCGGAAGGTGCCTCGGAATGGGGGCGTTGTTTACAGGACCTCAAAGACCGCGGACTTGAAGACGTGTTGATCATCTGTAGCGATGGGCTTTCTGGCTTAAAAGAAGTACTGCAGGAGGCCTTTCCGATAGCCCGT
>JAJCYI010000061.1 GCA_029263015.1 Saprospiraceae bacterium
CCCTGATACATTGGCTATTTTTAGTGAAAAATAGCCAATTTCATAGAAATTCGCTGAAGTCGTGAAATCGAAAAACCTCTGTAACTAACTGATAGTTAATTTTTTACAACGAATTTGTTTTTCTTAACGCAACACTAGTGAGTTCAAATTTATAACTCAAAGAAGGGAATGGGATGCCCAAAACCGACAACCTGAATGCCTGTGGCGGCGCTCCTGCGATATCGTCAAAGAATACGGAAAAGGCATTTTTCCTTCCGTAAACATTGTAAACTGATAAAACAAAATCCCCGGCTAACCATTTCTTTTCATTGTCCCAACCAAAAGTCAAACTCAAGTCGAGCCGATGGTAATCAGGCGCCCGGAATCCATTTCTTTCATCATAGAATGCGATGTTGGTGCCATTAAAATAATTGAATTTTGCTGCTGGGTAAGTTACAGGCCGACCTGTACTGTAAGTAAAAATGGTGGAAACCTTCGTTCTTTTTCCCAATTTATAATCACCCACAAAAGAGAAATTATGTGGCTTGTCGTAATTCGCCGAGTACCAGTCACCGTCATTAATGATTTCATCTGGATACGAACCAATGATCTTTCTTTCACTCCTCGAATAAGTATAACTGATCCATCCGGTAAAGTCGCCCGTCTTCTTTTCAAGATATAATTCAAGTCCATATGCCCTGCCTTTGCCACTGAGCAGATCAGCTTCCAGGTTGTTGTTCAACAGCAAAGTCGCACCATCCTTATAATCCAAAATATTCTCAAGGTCTTTATAAAAAACTTCAACAGATGCTTCGATGGAATTATCGTTAAAGTTCTTGAAAATCCCACCTGAATATTGCACCACCTTCTGAGGCTTGATATATGGATCGGACAGCTTCCAGGCATCAGTGGGGGCAATAGTCGAAGTATTGGAAATCAGATGGATATATTGATACATCCTATTGTACCCCGCTTTTATCGAAGTGCTCTCATCAATGGACAACCTAATAGAAGCCCTGGGCTCCCAACCACTATATCTTTGTATTAAATCACCATCTGCATAAGGTATGAATTCAATAATATTTTCTTCACTTCTTGGTAATAACGGGTCATAAACAGGTACATTATTAGGGCCAATAAAACGAAAATCATTGAATCGAATGCCGTAAGAGATGCCGATATATTTACCCAGTTCAAAATTATGCTGGAGGTAAACACCCGATTCGAGACCCTTCTCGTTCTCAACTGAAAAAGGATCAATTGGGAATTCCGGGTTGGTGCTTACCAAGTCACCAGGCGATACTTTCAATTGCTTGGTTTGCACCCCAATAGAAATATCGTGGGTTGGATTTACAAAATATTTGAATCCAAGTTTAAGCCCCTGATCCTGGATTTTGGAATCCAATGTAAAGCTCCCAAAAGGTGATTGGTCAATAATGGAATATTTGTAAGTCGCATCTATGGCTGTAAAATCGATCAAAAATTTCCCATTAAAAGATTTGTTGAATGACAAAGTGTGGTTCTGGTTGCTCCATGCGAAAGCCGTATCACTGGCCAATTGGAAATCGTCTGAGCTTCTGTAAAATGCATACCTCACAGACAAATCATCTGATATGTCATAGTCAACAATAGCATTGGCATCATAAAAACTGGCGCTGCTGTTACTGACATTTGGGTCGTTGACTGCACTGAGCAGCCAATTGCTGTAGGAAGTCCGACCGGCCACCATGAACGTCAACTTATCAGTAAATACTGGGCCTCCAGCAGAAATCTTAGCAGATATCAGGCCGAGGGATGCTTTGCCCTGCCACCTTTGCTGACTTCCCCTTTTGTACCTCAGATCGATAATAGATGCTGCCCGACCGCCATAATTGGCTGGTATGCCTCCTTTATAAATGCTGACATCTTGGATGAGTTCGGTATTGAAAGCAGAGAAAAAACCAAAAAGGTGGGAAGGATTATAAAGTGGAGCGCCCCCTAACAGGATCAGGTTTTGATCGGAATTACTCCCCCTGACATTGAAACCAGCCGAGGCTTCCCCAACTGTGCTGACCCCCGGTAGCAAGGTAATCGATTTCAAAATATCAGGCTCTCCAATAAAAGGTGGCAACGCTTCAATCGTTGCGATAGACATGACCTGTTTGCCCAGTTCTGTGTTTTTGACATTTTGATCAGAAGCTGCCGAGCTGACAATGATTTCCTCAATCGTTTGAGAGCTGGTTTCGAGGCCAAACCTTGCCAGGCCATTGCCAACTACCCGGATTTGCTCAGAAATAGTTTCATAACCGAGATAACTTATACCTATGGTGTAAGAGCCTTTGTTCAAAGTTAATTTGGCATTACCTTTTGTATCTGTAACCTCACCGTCGCCGGTTTCAGTTACCAGCACGGATGCCCCAATGAGCGGGTCCCTGTCGTCAGCATCCTGAACGGCAATCGTCACTTTAAAGGGTCCTCTTGCCCCTGTATCGTTTCCAATTGTTTTTTGACCAAACATTTGGAAGCTACAAAGTGCAAGCGCACAAAACAAAATGTATTTTGAGTTCTTTTTTTTCATGCTAATTCATGCTAATTAAAAAACTGATTACCTGCACACTTTAACCTTTCACCTTTCTTTAAAAATCAACAGGATCAAAACTCCACAAAACCCTTTCAAATCCAAGCCCATCTCCAACCCTTGCTATATATATTTTATCATTGTGAGCCCAGGCTCCGATGGTCGTAAATGGATTATTATCAGGCAGGCTTTTTTTTGTCCGCCATTTATCTTCAGTTGATGAGAATTCATATACCCTCCTATCACCACCTTGCAACCCTACATAAGCTTTGTCATTGAGAACAATAGATATTCCATTCTCCTTGGGCACTTGTTTGTAGTCAGTAACAGTATCCCAAGAATCATTTGAAAGATCGTGTTTATGGGTTACACCATCTTCCGTAATGAAATAATTACTACCATCCAAGTGGAAATAAGGATAGGAATTTAAAGGAGAAATCGGCGCATCCATACTAGCGCTCCAAGAGTTGGAATTTATATCAAACACCAAGACACCGGTGTTTCTGTTCCGTGATTGATCCTCACCTCCATACACATAGACCTTCCCATTCGTTGCAATTGCTACAGCTTGGTATAGAAATGCTGGGATGTTGGGAAGTTGGGTAAAGGATTGGTTTTCATATTTCCAAAACTCACTGGTATTCGGTAAAGTTGGATCTGAATCCCGGACCCTTCCAACACTGCCACCACCAAAATAAGTAGCACTGAAAAATGCGCCTTCAGCTGGTGTCCCGTTAAACAAAATGGTCGTCCTGATCAGCGTGTTTTTGTTTATTACATGAAGTTTCGGAGAAAGCCCAATAAATTCTGATGTGATTCCCAGCCCATAAAAAAATTCATCTCCGTCCTCAAAATAGATATGCCTGACGTTTTTTAATTCATCGTCCATTTGCCCCTCATTATTCCATGTACCAACAATATATTCAAATGGCTCATTGAATGCGGAGGTGTCACCTTGTGCAACTATCTTAAGATGAACAATATGTGTATCCTCAATAGCTGGAATCTTGAATTCCAAAAACGTCTCCGCCGTAATATTGTCGGGAATGATCTCCATGTTGTTCCACAATACTTTAGTGTCAGCAGTTAAATTTCTCCCTTCAAGAATGATGGTTTTATTCAGGGTTCCTTCCTTAGGAATGAAATCAACCGCCCGGGGGGATAAGGTTGAAAAGGAAAGCACATTGCCAATTTTGGTTTCACCCGATGCGGTGATATAGGCCCTGCAATAATAGTCTAAATGAATATCGAGGTTGTCTGTTTCTCCGACAAAACGGCCAGGGATATCCCTGGCACCCAATGAAATGACCTGCGGGCTGGAAAAACTTGAATCCGTGTCAACCTGGAAACCATGGTCTTCGGCAGCCACAATGCCTAGGGCAAGAGGGCAAGAATCCTCCCAGTCATAATGACCTGTTCTCCGCTTGTAAAAACAATCTCTTCGGTAAATACAGAAACTTCGGTAGAAATTTCATTTTTTTCGCATGAGGATACAAGAACAGAAAGCGCTATTGATACATAAAAAAATAATCTCATTAGTTCCAATTAGACTTTAATTCTGAAATATTTGGTGGTATAAGTAGCCTGTGGTTGCTGCTACAAAGTTGCAATATTACTTATCCTTTAGAAAAAATCAGGAAGCCACCCTTTGAAGAGTGCAATTTGGAAGTCTTTCAGACAATTTTATTTAGACCTGTCAGGTTGATTTTTCCAGATATGTTGGGGCCAATTAATTGGCCCCAACATATCTTGAAAAATCAACCTTTCAGGTCTCCGCACCGGA
>JAJCYI010000062.1 GCA_029263015.1 Saprospiraceae bacterium
GAGCTTATGGCGGTTTCTGTCCTTTGATTGTCCCGTTAGGGACGGAACATGGGTAGCAATGCCAAACCAACGGTATTTTTCGTGCCGTAGGTACGTAACATTTTCCACGTTGCGTACCTACGGCACGACGAAAAACCCCTGCAAATGCTTGGCTACCCATGTCCCGTCCCTAACGGGACAATAAGATTGCTATCCAGAACTCACGTTGTATTAGTGACTTATGAATAGTGATTAGGGGATCAGTGATTGATGGCCAGTGATCAATGAATGGCAAATGAATGAAATTAATAACCTTAAGTAGTCAAATTACTATTGTCCGACTACTTACTTGAAACCTATTCTTACATTTGCCGCTTCAATATAAAAATAGCCTCAATACGACTAATCAGAAGTCACTAATTACTAAACAATGTTTGCAAAAGTAAATCAAGTCATAGAAGAAATAGGCGCAGCTGATCCAAAGTCAATGGAAGAGCTGGAGCTATTCCGTATAAAATACTTAGGCTCTAAAAATACGATTAAGCCTTTGTTCGGCGAAATTAGAAATGTTCCGAACGAACAAAAAAAAGAATATGGACAATTGGTGAATCAGGCCAAAATAACTGCTGAAAATAAATTTGCGGAACTGAAGGAAACGCTTGAGTCCGCAGCTGATGAGGCAAGTGCCCAAACCCTTGACCTGACCATGCCGGGCGAACCGGTGGCATTGGGCAGCCGCCACCCCATCGCAACTACGCTCAACCGCATCGTGACTATTTTTCAGCGAATGGGCTTTGCAGTGGTGGAAGGGCCGGAGATCGAAGATGACTGGCACAACTTCACAGCCATGAATACACCGGAAGATCACCCGGCCCGCGACATGCAGGATACTTTTTACCTAAAAAATAATACTGAACTTTTACTGCGCACCCACACTTCTCCCGTGCAAGCCAGGGTGATGGAAACACAAAAACCACCCATCCGCATTATT
Organism: Saprospiraceae bacterium; assembly: GCA_029263015.1. Classification (GTDB taxonomy): domain Bacteria; phylum Bacteroidota; class Bacteroidia; order Chitinophagales; family Saprospiraceae; genus UBA6168. The sequence goes on from JAJCYI010000062.1 coordinate 971, forward strand.
GCGCCGGGGCGGGTTTACCGTAACGAAACTATTAGTGCACGTTCGCATGCCCAGTTTCATCAAGTGGAAGGTTTGTATGTGGATGAAGGCGTCAGTTTCGCAGATATGAAACAAACCCTGATGTATTTTGCCCAGGAAATGTTCGGTACTCCTAAAATCAGGTTGCGTCCAAGTTACTTTCCGTTCACCGAACCAAGTGCCGAGATGGATGTATGGATCGGTATGGACAACGAAAAAAACTACCGCCTCTCCAAAGGAACTGGCTGGCTGGAAATCCTCGGCTGCGGCATGGTCGATCCGAATGTCCTTACCAACTGTGGTATCGATCCTGAAAAATATTCGGGCTTCGCTTTTGGGATGGGGATCGAGCGGCAGGCCATGCGGCTGTATGATATTCACGACATCCGGCTGTTTTTTGAGAATGATGTGCGGTTTTTGAAACAGTTTAGCTCGGTGATTTAAATGCAATTATTATTGTTTTATAAAACGTTGAAAATCAGCCATTATTAATGGCTGGTCTTTTTTATAACGGGCGAAATGTAGAGTGAAAAAGGTACATTTCGCCCGTTATGATTTTTGTAGTGGGCGAAATGCATGTATATTTACCTACTTTCCGCCCGTTATAAAAAAAACGTCATGGATAAAAAACTGATAGGCCGCCAAAAGGAACAAGAGATTTTAAAAGAAGCTTTACATTCGAGAGAGGCTGAAATGGTAGCTGTTATCGGTCGGAGAAGGGTAGGGAAGACTTTCTTGATAAAGGAAGTTTACAATCAGCAAATCCTGTTTGAAATAACTGGGCTTCAAGACACTTCCTTGAAAAAACAACTCCAGCATTTCAGTTTTACCCTGAGCCAATATGCAAAAAATGAAATGCCAATGAAGGATCCCACCAATTGGCTTGAGGCATTTCAACTCTTGGTACTCTATCTCGATAAGAAAGGAAAAAAGGAAAAAAGCATTGTTTTTTTTGATGAACTTCCTTGGTTGGCTTCTCGCAGGTCAGACTTTCTCACAGGTCTTGGTTTTTTCTGGAACAGCTGGGCTGTCAATAAAAATGTGGTGGTGGTCATCTGTGGTTCGGCTGCTTCTTGGATGATAGATAAAGTGGTTAATAATAAAGGCGGGCTACATAATAGGATTACCAAACGCATTTTTTTACAACCATTTACATTAGCAGAAACCGAAGCATTTTTAAAAAATAAAAAAATAGGATTTAAGCGGCATCAAATTATCGAAATATATATGGCGCTGGGCGGCATCCCACATTATTTAAAAGAAATAAAGTCCGGAAAAAGTCCGGTGCAAAATATTGACGATATATGTTTTTCAAAAGAAGGAATGTTAAGGGATGAATTTTCGAGGCTTTATCCGTCCTTATTTTCCAATGCTGATAGACATATTTCTGTTATTCGTGCCTTGGGTACTTCACATCAAGGCTTGACAAGGCCAACTATTGTACAAAAAGCAAAAATATCGGAAGGAGGAAGCGCATCGAAAGTTTTACAGGAGTTGGAACAGTCAGGATTTATTACTTCTTATGTTCCTTTTGGGAAAAAGAAAAAAGATACATTATACCGTTTAACGGATGAATATTCTCTTTTTTATTTACGATTTATTGAAAAAGAAGCAGATGGCGGGAGCGGTACATGGAAGCATATTAGCCAAACCCAAGCGTATAAAATATGGAGTGGCTATGCTTACGAAAATATTTGTTTGAAGCATATTCCTCAAATTAAAAAAGCGCTGGATATTGCCGGTGTTTATTCCAAATCTTCCACTTTTATTAAACGAGGAAATGCCGATGAAAAAGGAGCTCAAATAGATTTGCTTCTGGATCGAAATGACAATGTGATCAATATTTTTGAAATCAAATATTATAATACGGAATTTACGATTAACGAACAATACGCAAATAAACTAAGAGAGAAAATGCGAATTTTTCAGGAGGCTACTAAAACTAAAAAATATTTATTGCTTACCATGATAACGATATTTGGATTAAAAGGGAATAAGCATAGTTTGGGATTGGTGGAGCAGGTGTTGGGGTTGGAGGATTTGTTTGGGTGAGGGGCATGAGTTATTTTTTCGTACCGTTAAAATTTTAAAAATAGTATATGAAAGCATTGATAATTGGAAATGGATTCGATTTAAATCTTGGTTTACCTACCAGTTATAATGATTTTGTTGATAGCGCAGAATTTAAAAGGCTTTTATTAAAAGAAAATAAATTAGCAGAACATTTATCTGAAATCAAAAAAGAGAAGCGATGGGTAGACATAGAACATGAATTCATTGACTATTCAAGAACTGGTAATAACGCTAGTTTTTATAGTGAATATATCTCATTAAAAAAGGCTTTAATTCAATATTTAAAAAATATAGATTATTCGAAAATAGATGAAAAATCTAAAGCATACTCATTATTATCAAACAACCTTAAAGCTTCAGGTGCAAATGTTATTCTAAATTTTAATTATACAGATGCCGTTGAAAGTATAGTTAGAAGATATAGTAATAAACTTACTCAAGTTATCTATATTCATGGTGAGATAGTTTCATTTTTAGTTGAAATTTTTCATCCATAATTAAATTGGCGAAAAAATTCAAGAGGCCTTTTTCTGTTTTCGTTGCTCGACCTCCCTCTTTAGGGCGGCTATCATTTGGGGAAGCTTTTTGTACTTGTCGACCTTCCTCATCCTTTTTTCCATATCCATTATCCCGCAAACAACCCATCTATACCGCATGTCGGAACTCGACCAGTTTTTGACCCGGCCAATATATTTGCCCAGGCAACTGTTCAGGTTTTCGATGCAGTTGGTTGTTTTGAACGACCTCCCGAAATTTATTATCAGCCCCAACCGGTGCAGGGTCAATGTCTCTTCCAGCCCTTCCTGTAAAGATTTTGCCGCCGCCCGGTTGACGACGATCAGCTCGTCATGGATTTCTTTGAGGTTTTCTTTGGCTTCCTTATAGGTGTCTCGGCCATATGCCTTTTGCAGTTTTGCCCGGTACTTTTCTTTGTTCTCTTCGTTGAGGTACCCAACCACGTTTTCACGTTTGTGCCACTGACATCTCTGGATGACAGCGGCGTCCCCAAAAACATCTTCCGCCGCTTTCCTTATGCCCTTTGCACCGTCGATAACGCACAAAAGGCCATCGTCATATTTTAGGCCACGATCGACCAGTTCCCGTAAAAGCCCCCCGATGCTGTTGGCATTTTCAGTGTTTGTCTGGACGATGCCCAAGGGTATTTTTTCGCCCTCGCCGCTTACCCCGAGGACTATGACCATCTGGTCCCCGGCCATGTATTTGCCATCGATGAACAGGGCAACAAACTTGTGGGCATCCCGTTTCCGTTGTTCAAAATCAACCAGTGCCGCACGGCTACGCTCCTGGAACTGTCGGCTCACACTGGCTGCGCTGTGGCCAAAGCTGTCGTTCAGGCGGTCTATCACCTCCCCGTAATCACGTGTGCTGATACCGTGCAGCACCTGTTCCATCAACGACCTGTCCTGTTCGGGCAGCTCTTTGAGTTTTTCATAGGATTCCAGCGGGACGTGCTGCCCTCTTTGCCGGTCAAAAACACGGGGCACGTCCATCTTGATCTTTTGGCCACCGACCCTGATGCTCCCCGGGTTGAAGCCCCATCTTTGATACCTGTCCCCATTGGGGCCGTTGCGTTTGTATTTTTCACCAGCCAGTTCACACACCGACCCTTCCAAAATTGAGTTCAGTACAATCCTGACAATCTCGAAATGTTGCTGGGCTATGCTTAACTGGGTGTCTATTGGCTGAGAAAACAACCAGTCCATTTTTTGGCGGTTGATGCTGTTTGACTTAATTTTACTCATGGTTCTTGTTTTTTGTTTGTTGTTTTTTTGCAATCACAAATTAACAATTTCCAAGAACCTCTTTTTCTTTTCACCAGCCTTTTTACTGATCCCGAATTTCAACTAAGAATGTAACATCCTCTTCATGGTTCAACACATAGTAATGAGATTGTATTTGGTGTACACGATAGTGCGAACATTCTAAAAGAGCATAGATTTTTAAAAAAATCGCACAATCTTCTTCCACCTGTACATGTTGCCCATTCTCTTGATACGGCCAGTGAAATAATCGTATTTGGCCATTCATTAGGGAATACAGACCATTCATATTTCAATGATTTTTTTCAATCAAATTGTATATATTCTCGAAATAGGCGCAAGCAATTCACTTTGTATTATTATGGGACCCAAGGATGGAATAACATATATGATGAATTGGAAGTGTTAACACAAAATAAATTTACATCATTTCGTCAAGCGACCATATTCAAATGCATAGACTCCAGTAAATAATCATTAATAAAAACACCCATGCCACGTCACAGCTACAAAAAAGAATTATCCATAAATTTGAAACACACTTCCCACTCCCAAGTCCTTCAAGCAATAAAAACAGATCAAACCACCTGCGAGCAAATCGTCAATCATTACCTCACTAAAATCGAGGAGTCCCGCCATCTCAATATTTACATAGAAGTATTTGAGGAAGAAGCAAAAAAGCGGGCAATAGAATTAGATCAGAAACTTCAAAATGATCCTGATTCAATTGGGAAATTATTCGGGGTAGTCATTTCAATAAAAGATGTCATTTGCTATGAGGACCACAAAGTGACAGCAGGTTCTAAAATATTAAACGGGTTCACCTCCCTTTTTTCTGCAACGGCAGTGGAACGGCTGCTCGCAGAAGATGCCATCATCATTGGTAGGGTGAACTGCGATGAATTTGCAATGGGCAGCACCAATGAAACTTCTTGTTACGGCCCCACCCGCAATGCCGCTGACCCGTCGAAAGTGCCAGGTGGATCATCGGGGGCATCTGCTGTTTCGGTACAGGCTGGCACTTGTTTGGTATCGTTGGGAAGCGATACAGGGGGGTCTGTTCGGCAGCCAGCTGCGTTCTGTGGCATGGTGGGGATGAAGCCAACCTATGGGCGAATTTCGCGGTATGGGCTTTTGGCTTATGCTTCCAGTTTTGACCAGATCGGTATTTTATCAAATAGTGTGGAAGATGCAGCATTGATGTTGGAAGTGATGGCAGGGGCAGACGACTTTGATGCGACTTGCAGTGACAGGCCAGTGGAGTCAAATGCCAACACCACTTTCGTTTCCCCCCTAGCGGGGGGTAGGGGGGCTAAAATCGCTTATTATGACTCCGCCCTCAACCATCCGGGCATGGACGAAGGCATTAAAAAATCTACCTTCAATTTTATTGAAAAGCTAAAAGATAGAGGCCACACAGTCGAGCCTGTCGAATTTGAACACCTCGATTACATCATCCCAGCTTACTATGTTTTGACCACTGCCGAGGCGTCCTCCAACCTCTCCCGATACGATGGCATCCGTTTTGGCCATCGAACTGCCGAGGCAGATAATATTCATGAGGTGTACAAAAAATCGAGGACAGAAGGTTTTGGAGCAGAAGTAAAACGCCGCATCATGCTCGGTACGTTTGTGTTGAGTGCGGGCTTTTATGATGCATATTACACCAAGGCACAGCAGGTGCGTCGATTGATCCAAGACCGCACCAGGGAGATTTTACAGGAATACGACTTCATACTAGCCCCTACTTCTCCCACTCCAGCATGGGATATTGGTAAAATGCGGGACGACCCTGTGGCTATGTATCTCGCCGATATTTTCACCGTTCAGGCAAACATGGCAGGCATTCCAGCCATTTCGTTGCCTATTGGAAATAATGTGGATGGCCTTCCCATCGGCATCCAGTTCATGGCCGATAAATTTGAAGAGAAGAAGTTGCTGGAGTTTGCAGCAATGTTAAAGTAGGGCCTCTTTTCATTACGTATTAAAATTTTTATTAATTTTACCGCCGTAAATTATTACCGCCTTTAGTATTGATGAAATACTAAAGAAACAAGGCAAGACAAAAACTAAGGAACTATGTAGAAATAGGTTTACAAATTTTGAGTAGTTAATTTTAGTCTTAGTTTTTGTTTTAAAAACAGGAATTATGTTGATATAGTGACTGTTTTTAAAGTAAAAAATAAGGGCAAAAGAAACAGTCAAAATTGTAAATTTATTTTTTCATAGTTCCTAAGAAACACCATAATGGAACAATCTGCGTCTCGCATTTTTTTCACCCTATTCTTTACTTTCCTTTTCCTGTTCACGCAAGCTGGTGAATTTTATGACCGGGAGGAAATACAGTCCCGGCTCGAATCAATGGATTGCATCGTCAAGCCCCGCTATACCACTTCAGTTGAAAGTTACATCAAGGGTTATTTTGGTAACGATGCTTACAAAGCAAAATTAGTATTGGGCCGCACGGTCACCTACTTCCCCATTTTTGAAAAGTACCTTGATAAATATAACATGCCTGATGACCTGAAATATCTGGCCATCGTTGAATCCGCACTCGATCCAAAGGCTGTTTCAAGGGTTGGAGCAACTGGGCTATGGCAGTTCATGAAAGAAACAGGCATCAGTTACGGCCTGAAAATAAATAGCCGAATTGATGAACGCTCTTGCCCGACCCGTTCCACCATTGCTGCATTGGAATATCTCGCAAAAGCATACAAGCGATTCGGAAGTTGGGAACTTGCCATTGCCTCCTACAACTGTGGCGCTGGCAATGTGAGGAGAGCCATGAAACGTGCTGGTGGCAGCAACGATTATTGGAAAATCAGTCGCTATCTGCCACGGGAAACCAGAAATTTTGTACCTGCTTTTATCGGTGCCGCTTATATGGCAAAGTTCTATCACCTGCATGGAGTTGCACCTATATATAGTGACCTCGACCTTCAACTGACCGAAGGTGAATTGGTGTATGAAGAAATACATTTTGAAACAATTGCTGCCGTTGCAGGCCTACCGATGGAGGTGGTCAAGCAACTGAACCCTGCGTACAAAAGGGGTTATGTGCCTGCAAATGTGAATGGACATTGGGTCATACTGCCCCGCCGTACCATGCAAGCATTAAAAGATTATATCCAGTTACTACGTCCCGACAATGGTTCGACTAGTGAATTGCCACCATTGCCCGAACTCGTTAACATTGCTGATTATGCTCCTGTCGATTATTATTATGAAACCCTTTACACGACACTGAATGGCGATCGATTTAGTGAACTTGGAGAAATATTCCAATGCGCTGGCCACAATCTCAGAACCTGGAACGGCCTCGTGTCCAATGACTTATCGCAGGTGCAGGAACTGGTGGTCTGGTTTCCCAAAAAAATAAGTCGTTACCTTCCATTCAACGAAAAAGTGGACGTTTTGTCAATCGAGACTTATGCGCCAAGAAGGTTTGAACGGGTTCGCCCTCACACGCCCAAGATTAAACCAATAAAAGCAATCAAACTGATGCCAGTCAAAGCGCTTGAGCAAATAGAACTGCCATTTGCGGCCATGTCTATTGCAAAGGCCGAATTGAAATTAGCTACTGAGCAAAATGAAATAAAACCTGAACCCCCCAAAACGAAGTCCCAAATGAACAAAAAGCGATTTTTCAAAAGAAAAAATAAAAACTCAAAATAGCATTTCGATCAACAAAAACAACTTCTATTGAACAGTACACATTAGCGATCCCGAATTTTTGCACTGCTAAAAATTCGGGATTTTTTATTGAACACCTTTGTTCCCTATCCCCTACCATTTTGCCATCCAAGATTCTTTTCCGATTATTAAGCCCGAATTAGAAACAACATCAATCAAATCCTTCTTATCATGTCAAATCCATTTCATAAAAAAACCAACCGCCGTCAATTTGTAAAAACTTCCAGTCTGGCTACTGCTGGTACGCTGTTGATTCCTTCCATGTTGGCCGCAAAGGCTCACATTGACGGGGATGATGCCATCAAAATTGCCCTTATTGGCTGCGGAGGCCGTGGCACAGGTGCTGCCATGCAGGCACTCCTTACCAAGGAAAATGTAAAATTGGTGGCGATGGCTGATGCCTTCCGCGACCAGTTGGACAACTGCTACAATACTATTACCGCCGACGACATTTCCGATTGGTCGGGATCGGAGGAAAATTTGAAAGATCGGATTGATGTGCCAGAAGAGCACAAATTCGCTGGTTTTGACGCGTACAAAAAAGCCATTCCGTTAGCTGATGTGGTTATTTTGACAACGCCGCCGGGTTTCCGGCCTATTCATTTTGAGGAAGCTGTTCGGCAAGGGAAACATATTTTTATGGAAAAGCCCGTAGCTACTGATGCCGCTGGCATCCGCCGGGTTTTGGCATCCGCCGAAGATGCAAAAAAGAAAAAGCTCAATGTGGTGGTTGGCTTGCAACGCCACTACCAGACCAAATACCGAAAATGGGTGGAAATGATACAGGCTGGAGCCATTGGCGATGTTGTTACTTCCCATGTTTATTGGAACAATGATGGTGTGTGGGTCCGCTCTCGGGAAGAATATTCCAAAAGAGCAGGGAGGCCCTTGACCGAAATGGAATATCAAATGAGAAACTGGTATTATTTCACCTGGCTTTGTGGCGACCATATTTGTGAACAGCACATTCACAACCTTGACGTGAGCAACTGGGTTAAAAATACCCATCCAGTTCGGGCGCATGGCATGGGTGGTAGGCAAGTCCGCATTGGCAAGGATTTCGGTGAAATATTCGACCACCATTTCATCGAGTACGAATATGCTGATGGCAGTCGGATGTACAGCCAATGCCGCCACCAACCTGGCACCATGAGCCGGGTGACTGAATCTTTTCAGGGAACGAATGGCGAAGCACCAAAACCAGGTGTGTTATTGACGCGGAGTGGCCACCAAATTTTCAAGCATGATGGACGAAAAGACGCAAACCCCTATCAGGTGGAGCACGATGAACTGTTCGAGGCCATTGCAAAAGGAGAGTTCAAATTTACCGACGCCGAAAACGGCGCTATTGCTACTATGACTGCTATCCTTGGCCGCATGGCCACTTACTCTGGCAAAATGGTGAAGTGGGACGAAGCTATCAATTCCAATGTGAGCCTGATACCTGATGGCTTTACTTGGGACACCACGCCGCCGATTGTGCCAGGTCTTGATGGCATGTACCCCTGTGCAATACCTGGAAAGACGAAAGTGATCTGATCGGAGAATGCGAGTTCTTGGTTCTTGGTTTGGGGGTTCATTTTTCGAAAACGCAGAACCAGAAACCAAGAACTCCAAACCAAACAACCATCTTACCATGAAAAACTATCTCCCCATTCTACTCTTCTCCTTTCTTTTTATCCAAACTGCCACAAGCCAAGAAGGTGTTATTTATTTGGAAAACCCCTCGTTTGAGGGGACGCCTACGATTGGGGAACTGGGTTCTGAATTACCAAGCGGATGGACGAATTGTGGTTTTCAGAATGAAACGCCACCAGATGTCCATTTAGTTGAAGGAAACCCGTTTGGAGTGGAAACCTTGCCTATTCATGGGAACACATACTTAGGCTTGGTTGTCAGGGAAAATGATACTTGGGAAAGAGTTTCGCAAAAATTAAGTTCTTCACTACAGGCGGGTGTAAAATATGTTTTCAATATTTACATGGCTCGATCAGTATTTTACATGAGTCCTACCCCAACAAGCAATGGGCAAATGTTTAATTACACATCACCATGTAAGTTGCGAATATGGGGCGGCGATGATTACTGCCAAAGACAAGAGTTACTTGCGAAAAGCAGTTTGGTAGTTAATGAAAAATGGTTGGAGTACCAATTGACATTAAAGCCATCTCATCAATATGAATCCATCACATTGGAAGCATTTTATGATACGCCGACCCTGTTCCCCTACAATGGCAATATTCTACTCGACCATGCATCTAACATTATCCCTATTGATTCTTTTCAAATTGACAGCAGCAGGGTTGTTGAGGAGGATAGATTAAACTCAGGTGAGGGTTATTCTGAGGAGGAGTACATTGAATTCATTAGGGACGATGAAAAAGGTAATATAATAATAGGTTCTGACCTCACCCGATTCGAATTCACTGAACAGCACATGGGCACGGAGTTCAAGATCGTGATGTATGCTGAAAACGACTCGCTTGCGGCAAGTGTTGCTGGTGAAGCATTCGAGAGGATAGCTGAGTTGGAACAAATATTCAGTGATTATCAAGAAGATAGCGAGGTGAGCCTGCTTTCTGCCTTGTCAGGTACAGGAAGAGGGACTGAAGTAAGTGAAGACCTCCAGGAAGTATTGGTGTTGGCTCGGAAAATAGCAAAAGAATCAAAAGGGACTTTTGACTTCACGGTAGGTGCTTTGACCAAACTCTGGCGGCGGGCTTTCCGGCAAAAAGAGGTTCCGTCTCAAAATGAAATCGAGAAAGCATTGAGTATGGTAGGGTATAAAAAGGTTTCAGTGAAAAAAAACAGGGTAATCCGAATTTTACAACCAGGCCTCCGTCTCGACTTTGGGGGTATTGCCAAAGGGTATGCGGTGGACGAAGTATTGAAGCTACTGAAAAAACGGGGTGTCCCCATCGCTTTGGTTGAAGGTGGCGGTGATATAGCAGCAGGAAATCCGCCGCCCGGCAAAGCAAGTTGGAAGGTTGAACGGGCCTTTTACGAAGAAAAAGAATTGAGAACAGAATTTATTAATATTGCCAACCAAGCCATCGCCACTTCTGGCGATAGCTATAAATATTTGGAAGAGGACGGCAAACGATATTCACACATTATTGACCCTCGGACAGGGTATGGCATCACGAGCAAGGAGATTGTATCTGTAGTTGCCCCAACCTGTGCAGAGGCTGATGCCTGGGCCACCGCATTAAGCGTAGAAGTGCTTGCGGGTGCATATTTAAAGCTAAAGAAAAATGGCTTTAAAATCTATTTTTCAACATATTGAAAAGGAAAAGAAAGTATAGAAATACTGAAATTTTGCTGTCATTCCCGAGTCATAAGTAATTTTTCCGGATACTTTTCATTTACCAAATAACTTACATTTGTCCCAACAATACATTCAACAAAACTATCCTTCAATGAAACAAGTCTTAACCTTAATGGTGCTGACCTTGGCCAGCCACCTACTTTCCGCTCAAAACGATCAGAGGATCGCCCAAACAAAAACCTCCATTTCCGAAATAGAACAAGTGGTCATGCCAGCCCAGGACAACAATGCCCTGTTGGCTACTGAAATGCAACGACGGGGCCCGGGCATTGCGCCTCGGTTTGCTGTTAACCTCGAAACGGACATTTCCCCACTGACCCACGGCAATTGGGAATCGCTGCCCAATGGCAAAGCGGTATGGCGGCTGCGTATATTTTCCGAAGGGGCAAAATCACTGAACCTTGGTTTCACCAAATATAATATGCCAAGTGGTGGCAGCCTCATCCTTTATTCACCTGATCAACAGCGCGTTATGGGGCCTTTTACGCCTGCTGATAATGAGGAACATGAGCAATTGTGGACGCCCGTTTTGGATGGTGACGAATTGGTCATTGAGGTTCAGGTGCCCATAGAAAACCAGCAACAGTTGGAGTTGGAATTAAAATATGTCAACCACGATTTTATTGGCTTTTCAGAAATGGCTTCCGGCTCTTGCAACCTCGACGTGATCTGTGGCCTTGCAGATGGCTGGGGGATCGTGGAGGCTTACCGGGACATTATTCAGTCAGTGGCAGTGATTGGGACTGGAGGCGGAACATTCTGTACTGGCTTTTTGGTCAATAACGCCCGTCAGGATTGCACGCCTTATTTCATGACGGCCAATCACTGTGGGATTAATAATGGAAATGCAGCATCATTAGTCACTTATTGGAATTTTTTCAACAGCACCTGCCGTCAGCCCAACTCACCTCAAAGCGGTGGCAATGGCAATGGTAGTTTAACCGATTTCAATACTGGTTCCATCTTTCGAGCAGGATGGGGCAATTCTGATTTTACGCTGGTCGAACTGGACGACCCTGTGTCCCCGACTGCCGATGCATTTTTTGCAGGATGGAGCGCGGAGGACTTTGCACCTACCGACACTGTGATTGCGATCCACCACCCAAGCACGGATGAGAAAAGGATCAGCTTTGAGTACGAACCAACATTTGTCAGTAACTACCTCGGAGCAGCGCCCATAGCAAATGGTAACCACATCACGGTGGAAGATTGGGACATTGGCACTACTGAGGGAGGTTCTTCTGGCTCACCTTTGTTCAATAGGTTGGGCAGGGTAGTAGGTCAACTGCACGGTGGCTTTGCTGCCTGTGGCAATAACGATCTTGATTCCTACGGCTGGTTCCATTCTTCCTGGGAAGGCGGCGGATCGGTAACGACGAGGCTACGGGATTGGCTTGACCCTGATGATACGGGAGTTATTGTTTTGGATGGCCGGGCCGATATGCAGTGCCAATTCACAGTGGTAGCAACGCCACCTGCAATAGAACTTTGTGTGCCCGATGAGGCACAATTTGCAATTGATGTGAGCGTCAATTTTCAGTCAGATGTAAGTTTGACAGTAAACGGACTTCCAATGGAACTGACGGCAACATTTGCCGATAACCCCGTCATGCCTGACAGTAGTACTATCCTGACGATCGGGAATACAAGTGCTTTACCTTCTGGTAGTTATCAATTTACAGTGATTGGTACGGACGGCACAGAATCAAGCTTTTCCACCCTGACCCTCGCCATTTCCAATGGGGTTCCTGATGCCCCGAATATGACTAATCCTGCTGATGGCGAAACAGGGATTGGTCTCATGCCTGTTTTTACTTGGAATGGCAATCCGAATGCCAGCTACTCCATTGAAATAGCAACCGATCTAGATTTTACCGATATAATAATGAGTGGCGCAGGGTTGAGCTTGGCAGAATTTCAGGCAACCATGGCATTGCTCACCTCTGAAGAATATTTTTGGCGGGTGAAAGGGGAAAACGTTTGCGGTGAAGGTGATTGGTCAAATGTGCGCTCATTCACTACCGCTGCCATCATTTGTGGTCCAACCATTTCCACCGATGTCCCCAAACCAATAAGTGCAAGCGGCACGCCTACCGTAACTTCTACACTCGAAATAACTTCGGGGGGCTTGATTGACGATGTAAATGTGAACAACATAGAAATAGCACATACCTGGGTGAGTGACGTGCGTATCGAACTGACTTCTCCCGCCGGCACCACTATTCAATTGATGGATAATGTTGGGGGGGGCAATTGCCAGAGTAATAATGCGCTCCTAAATTTCGATGACCAAGCTGCCAACACTTATGCAGATTTGGATGCCATGTGCAATCAAATACCCCCTGCATTGGAAGGTGCTTTTCAGCCCAACGAGGCCCTGTCTGCATTTGTTGGGGAGCAGGCAACGGGTACTTGGACTTTAAGAGTTTTTGATGATGTCAATCAGGATGGTGGATCATTGAATAATTGGGCCTTGGGTATTTGCACGATCATTCCAAATGATTTTTCTGTCACGCCTTCGGCAAATGAAATAGTCGCCTGCATGCTTGACACGGCATCGTTCAGTTTGTTATTGGGCGGGGCTTTTGACGGCACGAACGGTGTAAGCCTCTCGGCAAATAATCTCCCTCCAGGCGCGGTTGCTGTTTTTGACCCCAATCCTGCTGCACCTGCATCTGAAGTGAGTGTTAATGTTTTTGGTGCGGCATCAGCAGGTGTTTTTGACATTGAAATATTGGCCGATGATGGCACGGATACAGGCACGACACAAGTGGAATGGACGCTCAATGCTGCTCCTGATGCCCCTGTGGGTGTGTTCCCCGCACCCGATGGAATGGACATACCAATCAACCTTGCTGTTTTATGGACGGATGCGCCTGATGCGACTTCTTACAATTTGCTGATCGCAACAGATCCAGACATGAACAGTGTGTTTTTCTCAGGTTTTTCTCCCGTCAATTCCATGACGGTCAGCGGCCTCGAATATTGTACAACTTATTACTGGCAAGTGATCGCATCGGGCGACTGCGGCGAATCAGGTGTTGCGGATACCTATTCTTTTATCACCGAGACAGCCCTCATTTTTGAGGTTGGCGACGACCTAGAGTCCTGCAACATCGGCGAAGTCACTTCCAGTGTGGCCGTGGACGGGTGTTATGAGAGCACAGGTGTACAGCTTTCTGCCAGCGGGCTTCCAGCTGGCATGTCGGTCAACTTCCCGGTCAACCCTGTTTTCTCAGGCAATGTTGCCGATGTCGAACTGACACTCGACAATGTAGCCGTTGGGAGTTACACCATTACCATTGAAGGTTCAGACGGGGTGAACGCCGTTTCGGCGGAATTCACTTTGCAGGTGATCGGCCCCGCCACCGAGGCAGAAATGACTGCCCCGGCCGATGCCGCCGTGGATGTCAGTGTGGCACCTACCTTCACCTGGAACGCAGTAGCCGGGGCGACAGGCTACCTTTTTGAACTGGCGACGGACGACGGATTTACTGACCTTGTTTACAATGTAATGCTTGCGGGGGCTACTTATACCCTGCCTAGCGACCTTGACCCACTCACCATTTATTACTGGCGGGTAACGGCCATCAACGATTGCGGCAGCACAACCGCCGCCCCGTTCAGTTTCGAGACGATGTTCGTGGATGCGGTCGTGGAGGTCAATGGATTCCAGGTCGAAGTTTTGCCAAACCCGACTAGCGGTATTTTGAATATCAGAAGTTCAGGCCAACTACAGGGAGAAATACTGGTTGACCTATATTCAATTAATGGCATCCATTTAATGGAAAAGAAACTGGTGCCAGGCATTCCTGCTGTTAGGCTCGATCTTATGGATTATCCTGCTGGGGTGTACCTGTTGAGGTTGAAGTCGGGGGACGCTGTTGTTACGGAGCGGATTATTTTAGAGAAATAGTTTTAAACGCAGAGGTGCAAAGACGCTGAGAGGAACAATACTTCTCAGCGTCTTTGCACCTCTGCGTTTAATTCTTATTCAAACATATTGTCATAGTCGTTGTCTTTCTTCTTCCCTTGTTTTTGTCCCATTCGTTCGAGGCGGGGCAATTCGAGGATTTCATCTTTTTTGGATTTGCTGCTGATTTCTTCAAAATCCACAAAACCCCCTTCCTGTTTTTGCTCAAATTCCTGCGTGACTTCTTTTACTTTTTTCTTAAAAAGTGCTTTTGCAAATAAAAATGGAAAGACCACCATGTAACCGATAATGGTGAAAATAATGGCTCCGACGCCAAATATTGGATTGGACTTAACCGACTTAATCAGCCATTTTCCATAATTTATCACAACTGATTTGTCAATAATAAAAGCAATGACCAGCAGGGCAGGGGCGACCCATTGCAGCACCCAAAATATGCCGGACATGATAAAAAAGATACCTACAAAAAAAGCAACCAGCAGCACTATGCCGAGGATGCCATCTACTTTGAACTGGGAAGAAATGCGGTTGGTCATGGTAATAGTTGTGTACTTGTCTATAATTTTTGTTCGTCAATTAACAATAAGTGAAGAGGTATAAATAAGTTATTCCAAGATACGCCTCTATTTTTTCTTTTAAATGGACTTCAAAAATCAAGCATAGCCCAAGCTACGGTTGACTTTTTTAAGTTCTTTTAAAAGGAATAAAGAGCAAGAAGATTGGGGTAAGTTATTTATACTTCTTCACTAACAACTTGCTGGCTTCTAACAAGTTGTTCAAAAGTACCAGATTTTGACGGTAAGCAGAATTTTTTCGGTGGACGACAGACAGTGGACGATGGACGGAAAGCTGTCGTGTACGCTATATTTTGGAATAATATTTCAATTGCCCGCAAAGCACCCTACCGTTCGCTGCTCGCCGTCTGTCGTTTCCCGTCCAAAACCTCCATCAGCTCACTTATCATCATGGCTGTGGCGCCCCACAAAACTTTACTTTCAACATCATAATATGGGACTTTTTTCAATGACAAATGCTTGTTGACGCGGATGTCAGTCACGCGCTTGGTTGCTTCGTTTCGAAAATGTGAAAGTGGCACTTCGAGTACCTGACTGACTTCCTCTTCCTGAATGGAATAAGTAGGCTGGCAATCCAAAAAGCCCACATAAGGATGCACTTGGAAATTGCTCACCGGAATGTACAGCTCGCTCAACTTGCCCAGTATTTTTATTTCTTTTT
The DNA here is from genome assembly GCA_029263015.1 of Saprospiraceae bacterium. Taxonomy (GTDB): domain Bacteria; phylum Bacteroidota; class Bacteroidia; order Chitinophagales; family Saprospiraceae; genus UBA6168. The sequence continues at coordinate 17,034 of JAJCYI010000062.1, forward strand.
GTAAAATGCCGACCTCTTCTTCCGTTTCCCTCAGAGCTGTTTTCAGCATTGTGCCGTCGTGGGGTTCTGCTTTCCCTCCGGGGAAACTGATCTGACCACCATGCCGGTCTCTATCATTGGGATTGCGCTGAATGAGCACTATGTGCCAAGCCCCGTTTTTTGGAAAAAGCGTGGCGAGAACACCTGCTTGCCGAGCATCTTCAGGAGCAGCCATGTACAGGCGACGGGAAGTAGGTGCCATTTTGAGTTGAGCTTCGCGGCCTGGGAGGTTTTGTTGGAGGTTTTGTTGAAGTTTGTTTATGAAGTCAGACATAGTTTTAAAATGGAATCAATAAGATATAGCGGTAAACGGGTGAGCGGTAAAATGGTTGAGGGGTGTGTAAATTAGGCGTCTATTGAAATAATACGTTCATATCCAAACTGTTCCGAACTATGTCCGAATATTTATTTTGCGCCATTCCATAGGTGGTGATGAGAGTCAGAAACAAAACCTTTTTCGTTTGGGTTGTTTGCTTGAAATTGTCCATTTTATTCCTCAGGTTTTCGGAATATCTTTTATCAATTGAAAAAGGACTAACAGAAAATTTCATTTCGCAAAGATTGATGACCTGGTCTTTGCGGTCAATCACTAAATCAATTTGAGCCTCCGGCGACTGCCATGCTGAAATGGAAGTCTGAACGCCACTGATGCCCAAAGCTTTTTTGATTTGAAAAACGTGGTGCAGGCATACCATTTCAAATGCATATCCGCTCCAGGTAAAAAAAACAGGAGCTTCAATGGCGTTCAGCCAAAACTCTTCGTCATCCTCGTCGGCATTTTTTATAAACCTCAGATAGAATAGAGAATACAAATCAACGAGTTGGTACAGCGATTTTTTTTGTTTTTTTCCAAACGATTTATATCGCCGGATAAAGTTACTTTCTTCCAGTTCTTTTAAGATACGGGTCAGTCCTCCGCCATCTGATGTTTTGGAAAATTTAACGATTTCATTTCTGGTCAGGCCTTTTCCTTTTGTCGCCAACGCCTCAATAATGGCTATATGGCGTTCGTGTTTTTTAAAAAGAGAAGCATATAAACTATCATATTCCAACCGGAAAGGGGCATCCTGCCGAAAGCACAGATCATTGATGTTTTGCATGGCACTTTTTTCGGGGTCAATAAAATCCAGATAATAAGGGATGCCCCCGAAAGCCATGTATATGAGCAGGGTCTGATAGCGGTTGTAAACAGCATTTTTCTGCTGTAAAAAAACCTCCGTTTCTTCTAGTGAAAAAGGGGCTAACTTGATACGATCAGTGATTCGGTTGTGCAGCCCGCCCTTGTTTTTGATTAAATGGTTGAGCATCCAGGAAGCCGCCGAACCACAGACAATTAAAACGACATCATCACGAGCACTTGCCCAACTGTTCCAGAAATGTTCCAAACCAGAGAGGAACTTGGAGTTGTGGGTATCCAGCCAGGGCAGTTCGTCGAGGAATATGACCTTTTTATTTCCATCTGGCAGCTTTTCTAAGTATTCTGACAACTGGCGGAATGCCACAAACCAATCTGTTGCGGCCTGCGGCTCCCAACGGACAGCAGCGGCATGCTTCACCAAGGCTGCATGAAACTGGCCAAGCTGGTGCTTCATGGAAACATTCGCCAATCCGGTCAATTGGAACGAAAAGTCATTTTTGAATGCTTTTCTGACCAAAAATGTCTTACCAACCCGCCGCCGGCCGTAAACCGCCACGAACTCCGATTTGCGGGACATTAAGTGGGATTCCAGTTTTTTCAATTCTCCTTTTCTGCCGATCAGTGGATTCATCCGATATTTATTTTGGCTGAAAGTAGTCAAAAATAAGGACTTTTAGCCAAAATGAACTTCCATTTTGGCTAAAAGCAAGATCAAATAGATAGTTACAGCCAAAATGAAAGCCATAGCTGTTCAATAATTGCATTATAACTGGCCGATAAATTCAGACGAAAACGGAGCATCTTCCGCCATCTGTCCAAGATCAGAAAACAATTTTTTATGGTTTTGAAAGGCTATTTGGATTGGAACTGCTCAGTACCGTCGATTTTGTAAAAATCAATTGCCCAACTTGCTCACCTGAAGAAATAAGGGAACGTATCCAAAATTGGACTGACCGGAGGAAGGAACTGATTCCTGCTTAGGGGAAGAGGACAGACCGGCTTGGTGATACATCAAAAAAAATACCCGTCACGCATAAGCGGACGGGCATTCATGCAAAAAACTATATTTTAAAATCAAACTTCATCCTCCGCCGTACTCCTCAAATACAACTCCTCGTACTGCCCCTCATCAATCACCGACGGCGCATCAATCATCACATCCCTGCCCATATTATTTTTTGGAAAAGCGATGAAATCACGAATGCTCGTTTGCCCGCGCATAACGGCACATATGCGGTCGAAGCCGAATGCGATGCCACCATGTGGCGGGGCACCATATTCAAAAGCGCCGAGCAGGAAGCCGAACTGCGCTTCGGCCTCTTCTGGCGTAAAGCCGAGCAGTTTAAAATTCTTTTCCTGCAATGCCCGGTCGTGGATACGAATGGAACCACCGCCGATTTCCACGCCGTTTATCACAAGGTCATAAGCGTTGGCTTTCAGGTTTTTCATTGTTTCGTGGTCGCCGCCCAGCATTTTTTCTTCATCCTCAGGCAATGGCGAGGTGAAGGGGTGGTGCATGGCGTGGAAGCGCCCGGCTTCTTCGTCCCATTCGAGCAATGGAAATTCGACGACCCACAGCGGTTTGAAATCGCCAGGTTTCATTAAACCCATGCGGCGACCCATTTCGAGGCGAAGTTCGTTGAGTTGTTTGCGGGTTTTCTCGGCTTCGCCGCTCAAGATGAGTAGGAGGTCGCCAGGTTTGGCGTTCATTTTTTCTGCCCACTCTTTAATATCTTCATCGCTGAAAAATTTGCCAACGGTAGATTTAAACGTGCCATCCGCATTCACTTTCACCCAAACAAGACCTTTAGCACCAATCTGTGGGCGCTGCATCCATTCGGTCAGGTTTTTCAAATCTTTGTTGGAGTACCCATTTGCCTGTCCTTCTGCACAAATCCCGACGACCAATTCAGCATTGTCGAACACAACAAAGCCTTTGTTTTTTGCGAGGTCGTTCAGTTCGCAAAACTCCATCCCGAATCGGGTGTCAGGTTTGTCAGAACCATAGCGGCGCATGGCATCGTCGTATTGCATCAGCGGGAAGTCCGCCAATTCGATGTTGCAGACTGTTTTGAACAAATACTTGGTCAGGCCCTCAAAATTGCGCAGCACTTCGTCGCGGGTCACAAATGCCATTTCGCAATCTATCTGCGTGAACTCTGGCTGACGGTCAGCACGCAAATCCTCGTCGCGGAAGCATTTTACAATCTGGAAATATTTATCCATCCCGGCAACCATCAATAACTGTTTGAAGGTTTGTGGCGACTGTGGCAGCGCATAAAATTGACCTGGGTTCATGCGGCTTGGCACCACAAAATCACGTGCGCCTTCAGGAGTACTTTTGATGAGGTTCGGTGTTTCCACTTCAATAAAACCTTCGCCTGCGAGGTACTTCCTACTCTCGATGGCTACGTGGCTGCGGAAGATCAAACTCTGCTGCACAGGTGAACGCCGGATGTCGAGGTAGCGGTACTTCATGCGCAGGTCCTCCCCGCCATCGGTTTCATCTTCTATGGTAAATGGGGGCACTCTGGAGGCGTTGAGGATGTCCAACCCCTTTACCAATATCTCAATACTTCCGGTGGGTATCTTATCGTTTTTAGAAGCCCTTTCGATAACCTCCCCTTTAATCCTTATGACAAACTCTCTCCCAAGGGTACGGGCTTTTTCAAAAAGTTCTTTTGAAGTATTTTCTTCGTTAAATGCAAGTTGGGTAATGCCATATCTGTCCCTCAAATTAAGAAACATCATATAGCCCAGGTCATTCGTGTTTTGAACCCAGCCAGATAAAGTTATTTCTTGTCCAACATGCTGCATGCGCAGCTCTCCGCAATTGTGTGTACGATACATGATATGTGAGTTTTTGAGAGTTTAAGTTTCTGAGTTATTGAGAGTAGAAATTACTCAAGTTCTCAAGAACTTAAGCGCTCAGAAACTCAATAACTCAAAACTTCCAAAAAGGTCGCAAAAGTAGGAGGTTCTACGACAAAAGAAATAGGCAGTTTGAAAATTTGGGACGTTTTTTGAAAACAGTAGAATCTATCCCTCGCTATAATTCTAATTTCCCCTCTTTTAGATATTATAATAATTGGTTATGAATGTTACATTTGCTCACCCTACCGGATGTAGCCACCCATACCATTCCATGTATTTTCCAAAAGGTTAAAACAAAAAGACGCGAGGTCATGATTAGGATAATGCTGCTTTCAACACTTCTTCTATTTATTTTGGGGTTCAAATCACCTGAACCACCGGACGATGAAAAATATCCGGTGGACTACTTCCATGCACCTGTTGCACATACGCTCTTGTTGTCAGGCACATTTGGGGAGTTGCGCCCCAACCACTTTCATGCAGGGATTGACATCAAGTCCAGCAAAGGGGTGGCCGGCGATCCTGTCTATGCTTCTGCCGATGGCTACATTTCAAGGATAAAAATAGGGGAGAGTGGGTACGGAAATGTCCTGTACATCAACCACCCAAATGGATATACAACTGTGTATGCACACCTCGATCACTTCACCGAGGCTTTAAAAACATATGCAAAAACACAACAATATGCGAGGGAGTCTTTTGAAGTTGACCTGACGCCGGGGTATGGCGATTTTCCTGTTTTACAAGGCGATCAAGTGGGCGTAATGGGGAACTCCGGTTCTTCCAATGGTGCCCATTTGCATTTTGAAGTACGAAAAACCAGTACTGAAAAACCCTTTAACCCATTGCTTTTTGGGTTCAAAGTGACTGATAATGTGCCACCCAAAATGCATACATTGAAAGCGTATTACCTCAATGACAAACTGCAAGAACAAGGCACCAAAGAATTCAATTTGGTCAAGGTGCGTAACGGTAAGTATCGGATCAAAGGCGACACTTTGTCCCTCTCGGCATGGCGCGCAGGTTTTGCCCTTAAAGTATATGACCACTTTGACAGGGTGAGCAACTGGAACGGCATTTACGCTTTGAAAATGTATCGGGACGATTTATTGGTTTATGATTTTGACATGGAGTCTTTTTCTTTTGATGAAACTTTATACATCAATGCACACTGCGATTATGAGGAGCGGGTGACCAAAAAAAGCTACTTTAACAGGTGCTTCAACATGCCTGGCAATGAACTCTCCATTTACAACCAAAAAGTGAATGATGGGGTCATCGAATTGTACCAAGGCAAGCCAAGCCATATCAAAATGATAGCTTCCGACGTAGCTGGCAATGAGACCGTTCTGGAATTTTGGGTGAGGAGGGGGAAAACGCCCGCCACTCCTGTTTCTGGCAATACCTTCAATTATATCTTACCATATGACGAAGGAAACCTAATTCGGACGGAGGGTCTATACCTGCATTTGTCGCAAGGTACATTGTACGAAAACCTTTACATGAATTATGGAGTCACTTCTGATCAATCAGATGGTTGTTTTTCGCAGGTCCACAATTTGCATAATTACCGCACTCCCGTTCATAAATATTTTAACATCGGAATACGGCCTACCAAATCCATCCCTGCCGAGCTAAAGCCCAAAGTGTTTGTGGCCTATTGCCAGGGCGGCGACGTCTGGAATTGTGGCGGCCAATGGAAGGAGGGATTGCTGCGTGCCAAGGTCAGGGCATTTGGAGATTATTGCATCTTGGTGGACGAAAAACCACCGGTCGTTACGCCTGCTGCTTTTAGCTACAATATGAAAGGGTATAATAAAATGAAGTTTAAAGTGATGGATAATGTCGCCACCATTGGGCATGTCCGGGCCATCAGCTACAACGCCTATATAGATGGTAAATGGATACTCATGGAGTACGATAAGAAGAGCAGAATGCTGATTTATGTGTTTGACGAGCGGGTCGGTCCAGGCGACCATGTGCTGAAACTGACCGTGAAAGACGCGGTTGGGAATGAAACGATTATTGAAGAAAATTTTATGCGATAGGGTCAACTCTTTAGGGTAGTTGCTGTTTCGGATTTGTTCAAACATTTCAAAACAAAACAGCAACTACTAATGACTCATTTAAAAGAAGGCGATGTAGCCCCCGAGCTGCATGGCACCGATGAAAACGGAAACGCTATTTCACTGAAAGACTTCGCAGGCAAAAAACTCATCCTCTACTTTTACCCAGCTGATAACACACCGACCTGTACCGTTGAATCCTGCAACCTTCGGGATAATTATAGCGACTTCAAGAAGGCGGGGTATGCCATCCTTGGTATCAGTCCTGACAGTGCAAAAAAACATCAAAATTTCATCAACAAACATGACCTACCTTTTCCATTATTGGTAGACGATGATAAAAAGACCATTAAGGCTTATGGCGTTTGGGGCATGAAAAAGACTTTCGGGAAAGAATACATGGGCCTGATCCGAACCACTTTTGTCATTAGCGAAAATGGCACCATCGAAAAGGTGATTGGGAAGGTGGAATCAAAACGCCATGCCGAGCAAATCCTCGAAACGAAAGTCTGACTTGTTAGTCATCTAAGACATTTTCAAAAAATGATCTAAGTTTGGCATTTTAAATGGCTCCATGGTTTCATTGTTGTAGTGAAACCATGAAACCATGAAACCATGAATCAATGAAACCCACACTTTTAATTCTTGCCGCAGGCATGGGTAGCCGCTATGGTGGACTCAAACAATTGGACGAAGTAGGGCAGGCTGGAGAGACCATTATGGACTACTCTATTTATGATGCGCTGAAGGCCGGATTTGGCAAGGTTGTTTTTGTGATCCGCCGTGATTTTGAGGAGGCGTTTAGAGAAAAAATAGCCAAGCGGTGGGAAGGGAAAGCCAATATGGCATTTGCTTTCCAAGATATGGACGCTTATGTGCCAACCCTGTCCGGACAAGTGGAAAGGGAAAAACCATGGGGAACCGGTCATGCTATCCTTGTGGCCAAAGAGGTGGTCAACGAACCTTTTGTGGCCATCAATGCCGACGATTATTATGGTTATTCAGGCTTCAAAAAAATGGCTGATTTTCTGACTTCAGATTGCAGGCCCGATCATTTCAGCATGGTAGGTTATGTTCTGAAAAATACCCTTTCGGAAAATGGCTCAGTTTCACGGGGCATCTGTTCGATGGACGAAAACTATGTGCTGAAAACGGTGACTGAATGCAAAGGCATCGGCGATTCAGGCGATGGTGTTTTTTATGACGGTGAAAACGGCAAGACGACATTGGACGACCAATCATTGGTGTCCATGAACCTCTGGGGTTTTCATCCTCATCTTTTTGAATTGCTGCAAAATGAGTTTAACGCATTTGTGGCGGCCAATACTTCCAATCCAAAGACAGAGTTTTACATTTCCACTTTTGCCAATAAATTGATCAATGACGGCACATGCTCCTTTGTTGTTTTGCCAAACGATGAAAAATGGTATGGCGTGACATATCGGGAAGACAAGGAAGTGGTACAGAAGGCTTTTCGGGAAATGACGGCGGCGGAAAAATACCCCTCACCGCTTTGGGAATAATTGAAAGCTTTTTCAATACCAATATTAGCTTTCTGAAATGGAAAACATACTCCGCCATTTTGTTGATTTTGATAAAATGATGATGGCCTCACCATACGGTAGTGGCCACATCAACGATACTTATAAAGTTAGCATTGAGCAAGGTACTGCTGTGAAGTCATACCTTTTGCAGCGTTTCAATCACCAGGTTTTTAGGCAACCGGGAGCTGTAATGGAAAATATCCGGTTGGTTGCCAATCACCTTTCCCAGCAAGAATATCCATTCGATATTTTGAAGCCATACCCAACCCGGTCTGGCCAAATGTTACATATAGATAAAGTTGGCAATTATTGGCGGCTCTTTGATTTTTTTGAAAATACGATTACTTATGACAAGGTGGAAAATCCATCGCAAGCGTTTGAAGCAGCAAAGGCATTCGGTGCATTTGCAAAAATGCTGAACGGCATCGACATTTCATCTTTGAAAACAACGATTCCTGATTTCCACAATGGTGAAAAAAGGATGAAGGATTTCATGGCGGCGTTAAAAATAGCACCTCCTGAAAGATTGGCTGTAGCAACAAGTGAAATTACAGAAGTACTGAGCAATAGGGCTATTTTCAAAAAAATAAATCGCCTCGGATTGCCTCTCCGTGCTACCCACCATGATACTAAAATCAATAATGTACTGTTTGACAAAATTTCAAATAAAGCTACTTGTGTAATAGACCTTGACACGGTGATGCCTGGGATAGTCCTTTCTGATTTTGGTGACATGGTACGCACCTTTACCAATGCCGTAGATGAAGACGAGGTTGATGTTTCAAAAATAGAAATGCGTGCCGAGGTGTTTGAAGCCCTTTCGGAAGGGTTTCTCTCAGAAATGAGCGACCAGCTGACCATCAGCGAAAAAGATCATCTTTATTTGGGGGGGAGTTGGCTTACACTGATGCAAGCGGTGCGTTTTTTGGGTGACTATTTGTTAGGAGATGTTTACTATAAAACAAAATATCCAGCACACAATCTGGTCAGGGCCAAAAACCAGTTGGCAATGTTCCGTTCAATTGGCAACAAGCTGCCAATCCAAAAGTGATGGACGCGTTTCTTCCTCTATTTCGTTTTTATTCCCGTTCTGGTTATTCCCGTTAAATGTGTGTTAAATGACCAATACCCCATTTGGAAATGTTAAATTTGTAATGTTTTAGGAGGAAGGCAAATTGCAAATCCGTGTAACCTCCCTTGAAGATTCCATCATTTCATTATGAATAAAAAAGTCATCTGGTTGATTATTGGGTTGATGAGTGCTGCACTCATTGGGGTTGCAGGGATGCAGCTTAAATGGGTCTTTGATACTTTGAACGCAAATGAAGCTCAATTTGACAACAAGGTGTTCGAAGCATTGAATGCGGTTGCCGAAAAACTGGAATACCAAGAGAGTTTGGAAGTGATGCGAAATGTGGACAACGGGTGGTTCCGGGAATTCTATGAAGATGAATTTAACGCACAAGTGGAAGATGTTGGGATACAGATGGCACTTGATGTGTCCCACCCTCATCCCGACGATGTTAGCCATGTTCACTTGAGTAAAAGACAATGGCTGGAACTGTTTATTTCCTCCAACTCCTGCAATTGTTCCGAGTGTACCCGGGAGCGCGCCCAAAATTTTACGAAATGGATAAGTTTAAACCAAGAGCAGGACTTTGTGCCCATCGTTGACCGTGTTCAACTCGAAAAACTGGACGCTTATTTGAAACAGGAATTTCTGGACAGGGGCATTAAGATTCCCTACCGTTATGGAGTCTTTGACAACGATAGAAAAAGTTTTGTCATCGCAGATAGGCGCTATGCCGTGGAGGACAAGCTGGAACAGACTACGCTTGGTGGCTATAAAAACCTCTACAATTCCAATTTTCGGGTTAGCCTTTTTCAGGACGACATCAAATCACCAGGTTTGTTAATGGTTGTTTTCCCGATGAAAAATAGTTTTATCTGGAAAACAGTCATGAAAACTTTGATCGGTTCGATCGTTTTTATGTCGATCATCCTTTTCTGTTTTGCCTACACCATATCTGTTATTTTCAAACAAAAGAAACTATCGGAGATGAAGAACGACTTCATCAACAATATGACCCACGAGTTCAAAACGCCCATTGCTACTATCTCGCTCGCATCTGACAGCATCGGAAGCCCTCGCATCATTAACCAGCCAGACAAGATCAAACGGTTCACCAACATCATCCGGCAAGAGAACAAGCGGATGAACAACCAGGTAGAAAAAGTGCTGCAAATGGCCCGCATTGACCGACAGGATTTCACCCTGAACATTGCTGATGTGAACCTGCACGAGATCATCAACAATGCGGTTGAGTACATTTCCCTGCAAGTTGAAAAAAAGCATGGGACCGTCCGTGCAGACCTCCGTGCCGAACGACATATCTTGAAAGGCGACATGACGCACATTTCAAATATTGTCAACAACTTATTGGATAACGCCAACAAGTATTCACCCGAAAAACCTGAAATATCTGTCACTACACGCAATGTATCTGGGGGGCTTGAAGTTATGGTAGCCGACAAGGGCATCGGGATGAGCAAAGAATCCAAGAAACATATATTTGAAAAATTTTATCGTGTACATACTGGGAATTTGCACGACGTAAAAGGATTTGGCCTTGGCCTGAGTTACGTGAAATCATTAATGGATGCGCACAAAGGAAAAGTAGAAGTGAAGAGTGAAATAGGAAAAGGGAGTAGCTTTATTTTGTTTTTCCCAGCGACCCCTTGAAAAATCAATTCAATTCAAAACCCAATAATATGACCTCTACAACAAGTGGAAAAATCTTATTAGTCGAAGACGATCAGAATTTTGGAGATGTGTTACGTTCGTATTTGGAAATGAACGACTATGACGTCACTCTCGCTGACGATGGAATTAAAGGGCTGGAAAGTTACCACAACGGTAATTTCGACCTCTGCATTTTAGACGTGATGATGCCCCGTAAAGATGGTTTCACTGTCGCCAAAGAGATCAGGGAGAAGGATACCGACATGCCTATTATTTTCCTGACAGCAAAAACCCTTAAAGAAGATGTACTGCAAGGCTTCAAGATAGGTGCTGACGATTATATCACCAAACCTTTCAATTCCGAGGAACTGTTGTTCCGCATACAGGCCATTCTAAAGCGCACTATGCAGAAAGAAGATCCAAAAGAAGAGGTAAAAGAATTCTTTGTCAGCAAATACCATTTTAACTACCCACTCCGTATTCTTACTTTTAACAAAGAGGAAGAAAATGAAGAAAAATATAAGTTGTCGCCAAAAGAAGCACAACTGCTCCGTTTATTTGCTTTAAAGGTAAATGATGTGCTGACCCGTTCAGAAGCACTCACCAAAATATGGGGCGAAGACAATTACTTCACTGCCCGCAGCATGGATGTTTTTGTGACCAAGCTCCGCAAATATCTCAGCCACGACGAGAACCTTGAAATCGTCAATATCCATGGCAATGGTTTCCAATTGCTGGAAAAAGACAAGGCAGTGTAAAATAAATGGCTGGGTGGTTTAAACCACCCAGGCATTTATCCACCTGACCATTTTCTTTTTTCATGATAAAATATTACTCCGTCAACGGCAAGATAGTCACCAAAGAAGAAGCCTCGCTGGGTATCAACGACCTATCAATTTTAAGGGGCTATGGAATTTTCGATTATTTTTTGATAAAACAAGGCCGGCCACTATTTTTTGATGATTACCTCGATCGGATGCAGCATTCAGCAAAATCTATCGGGTTGCCCCTCCCGTTTTCAAGACAAGAATTGAAGCAACAAATTTACGATCTCATAAAAGCGAATGATCTCGAAGAAGCAGGCATGAAGCTTATTTTGACAGGCGGTTATTCAGAAGATGGATATACTCCGACCACTCCAAATATGTTGATCCTCGTAGCGACTTTGCCATCATACCCTCTGACCCATTATACCGAAGGCATAAAACTAATGCTCCATGAGTATCACCGCACCTTTCCAACGGTCAAGTCCATCAACTATTTAATGGGGGTGAACCTGATTCCTCAGATGAAAGCTGTTGGAGCCGAAGATGTTCTTTTTCATTTCGAGGGTCATATACACGAAACTACCCGGGCTAATTTTTTTATCGTGAAAAATGACGACACTATCGTTACTGCTGGAGAAGGTATTTTGGAAGGGATCACCCGAAAAAAAACATTGGAGCTAGCCCGCAAATGTTACCCCGTGGAAGAACGTAACTTAAAGATCGATGAATTGCAGACTGCAAAAGAAGCTTTTATCAGCAGCAGCACAATCCAAGTGATGCCGGTCGTGCAAGTAAGTGAGACCACCATCGGTAATGGTAAACCAGGACGGGTAAGCCAGCATTTACGTCAGTTATTCCGTGAGCTTGAAAAGGAATATCTGTCTGCCCTGCTGGTTTGATTTGCTTTACATAGGGGCAAAGCAGCCCAGTCGCATCATCATATTGTAGAAGGGGCGATCATTTGGAGGAACTTTTGCCTTATCAGAATAATCAAACTATATGAAGCTGTTTCGAACCTCATCTTAAGGTTTGATTAAAATCCTCCCCGCCCTGTGAAGATGGGCAATGCGAACCCTCCTTCCACCTGACTCCCGCATTTGTTTTTTAACATTATTGACATACCGATTCCTAATGATGTTTTCGTTTCAACTAAAATAATAATTTATGAAAGCTATTTCCATTTCCACTCAACTCTTGATAGCCCTATTTCTCATCGCAGCCGTTGGTTGCAACAAGGATGACGATTTTTTACCATCCGACCTTTCCGATTTTTATCGCTTGAAATCCTACGAAGTTGGTGTGCTGCCAGAATCACGCACGGTTCAAGTGCTTTTTCAGGCAACAGATTATTATGAAAAAGGCATTTCCACGCTTACCGAAGACGACTTTATTGTGACTGAAAACAACGGTAATATTGATTCGGAAGCCGATCTCCGCGTTGGCAAGAGCACGATCCCATTTTCACTGCGCACAGTATTGCTGTTGGACATCACAAGGAGTGTGGAAGGCTTGGTGCCACAGATTAAAGATGCGGCAAAAACCCTCATCCAGCAAAAACTCGCAGAGCAGGAAATTGCTATTTATACATTTGATGCCCAAACCGTGGAAGTGCAGGTTTTTACAACTGATGAACAGGCTTTGATGAATGCGATTGATGGTATTCCTGAAACAGGGTTGGTAAACTCAACAAATTTATACGGTGGGGTGATTGACGTGGCAGACCTGTGGGAAGATAATTATGCTATTGATGGCATTGTGGATGGAAGCCTCATCATTTTTACTGATGGCCGCCACAATGCTTCGCAGTCCGTCACGCTCACGGATGCCTTGAATGCACTGGGAGGTAAAAGAGCTTATGTTGCTGCCCTCAATAGCCCCGATCTTGATGAAGGGGCACTCCAGTCACTGGCCAAAGTGAGCGAAAGGTATTTCAAAGCAGACGATATCGCAGGCTTGGAGCAAATGTTTATTGATATCCAAAGTGAGATACAGTCGCTTGCGACCAGCATCTATTTCCTTTATTACCAAAGTCCGATCACCGACCCGACCCCATTTGAAAATGATCTAAAAATTGAAATAAAAAACAACGTCAACGTTGGTGCCGACAGCCGGATCATCGAAGTTTTCAATAGCGAAGGATTTGGCAATTAAGTAGTCGGACATATTTATGTTAAGATAATTGTGTCCTGTTTATATGTCCTTGGCTGCTCATAAAGCCAAGGGCATATACACCACATATGGGAAGAGGAAACAAATGATTTACTCTTCTTCGACACCCACATTCGGGCCCATCACGGCCATAATATCGGGACAGGTTTTTTCAAGTGCTGCTGTTGCTTTTGCTTCATTCTCTTTCCCCTCCACAATCCCGTACTTTTCTTCAAGACTTGTAACGCAAGTTTCTCCATCTGCCTGAACTTTCATGGCTTGGTCGCGCATTGCTTCAATTTCATTGTTTTTCCCCTCTCCTGCTAATTGCATTACTTTTTCCTGAAACTCGAACATTGGCCTCATGCAAGCGCAAAATTCATTGGCCATTTCATCGTAATCAATATCTCTTGCAGCTTGTGGTTCAACTTCGGCAGTTTCAGTTTCGGCTTCAGTAACTTTTGATTCGGAACTGCCACATCCGAATTGCAGCCAAGTTGCTGCCAATAACAAAAAGAATAAATAATTTTTCATTGAATTTATTTTAGTAAGGAACGAGCCAAAATCTTAAAGATTAGTTATACATTGGTATTGTTGCCTCGTTCCTAAAAAGATCGGCAAAGGTGTGAATAAATTTCTTGTTCCCAGTAAAATCAACGCTTCAAAAGTTCCAATGCCTCTTTCACATGTTTGCTGGCTTGCAATTGAGATTCAAAAACATGTTTCACTTTTCCGTTTTTATCGATGACATAAGTGACCCGTCCTGGCAAAAAACCGAACATACTACCAGGTACACCCAGTAGCTTGCGCACTTCATTCTTTTCATCGCTCAACAATACAAAAGGCAAATCATATCTTTTGGCAAACGACATATGAGAGGAAGGACTGTCAGCGCTTACCCCGACGACCTCAGCTTCGAGACCGCGCAACTCGGCATATGCATCTCGGAAACTACATGCTTCAGCTGTGCAGCCTGGGGTGTCGTCTTTTGGATAAAAATAAAGAATGAACGGTTTTCCAAAATACTGGTCAATGGAAATCAGGTCGCCATTCTGACTGGTCAGCGAAAATACTGGAAGCTGGGCGCCTATTTTTATAGGTTTGTTTTTCATAATTTAGAGCATGTCTAGTTTTTATTTGAACTGAGAATCAATGATTTAGGATGATGGCATAGAATTAATGAGAAAATTTATCGGGATAAATGACCGAGTTAATTCGAAGTCAACGCCTAAAGCGTTGGTTCTCAGGAAAAAGAAAAACTAGACATGCTCTTATTTTAAGTGATCCTAAAAATCACGATACAACAATTTTTAATGCCTTCGGCAAAATGCGAATTTCGGCAGGGGCTTCTCCAAGGAATTCGCCATCTGCCTCTGCCAAAACAGTATCACCCTGGAGTGGTTTGACGATAACCTGATTTGTTTGAAATAAATGCACCTTTGGGTGCCAGCCTATCTTGCCCAAATAAAATAGTGGTGAAATAAGCAGCACCATGATAGGGTTTATTTTATGGACAATGCTCAGAGCCAATAGACCATCGTCGGGCACAGCGTGAGGTGCCAATTGCATCCCTCCTCCAGAATATTTGCAAATCCCGATATTGACGGTAAGCAACTGTCCTTCTCTTTTTTGTCCGTTAAATTCCACACTCAGCCGTGGTGTTTTATATTTGAACAACCAACGAGCTGTCATTTCCAAATAAATTAGCGCCTTGAAAAACAGCGCCTTTTGCCCTTCCATTTTTTTTGCTAAGTAGCCATCGTAAGAGAGTCCTACAACGTTTATGAAATAACGGCTTTGAGGTTTTCCATCTTTTTGGAAACCAATAAAACCAACGTCTTGAAATGTAGTTTTTTCTTTTTTGAAACAGGAGAGCCAAGATCGAATTTTTTTTGGAATTTGATGCGTTTTTACCCAATCGTTGCCTGTGCCAATGGGCAACAAACAAAAGGTTACATTCTGTGGTGGACAGGTTTTCTGCTGGAAAAGGCCGTTCACCACTTCGTGGGCAGTACCATCGCCACCGACCGCGACGAGGTGGCGGAATCCATTTCCGATGGCCTGTTCGGCCAATATTGCGGCATGCATTTTTCTCTTAGTAAAAACGACATCAAAAGCAATGTTTTTCGCAATGAGTGATTTTGATATTTTGTCCCAACGCTCCGCAACCCCACCCCCACTTGCAGCTGGGTTGACAATGAAACGCCATTTGGTATTTGTATTTTTACGCAAGCTGTAATTACTTTGAACGATTACCCATATTAATATCCACAACGATGAATATATTAATGGTCTGCCTCGGCAATATATGTAGATCCCCATTGGCCGAAGGCATTTTGAAAAAAAAGATTGAAGAAAATAACCTGGATTGGTCTGTTGATTCTGCGGGAACAAGTTCATGGCACCTGGGTGAACGACCCGATCGACGATCTATTTCCACCGCCAGTAAATATGGGGTTGACATTTCCGGCCAGCGTGCCCGCCAGTTCGTGCCCGCCGACCTCGACCGCTTCGACCTCGTGCTGGCCATGGACAGTTCCAATTATGGCGACATGCTGCAACATGCTATTTCAAAAGAACAAGAAGGGAAAATCCATCTCATTATGAATTTCCTGAACCCTGGCCGCAATGAAAATGTGCCGGACCCGTATTGGGACGACAATGGTTTTGATAAGGTATTTCAAATGCTGGATGATGCATGCGGGAGAATTTTGGAGAAGGGTGGGGGAGCCAACAGTTAAGCTGGGTGCTGCACCGTTCCAAAGGCTTCTTCCTTCCAAATAATATTTGCCAGTAAAAAATCATTTCCGTTCCTTTGTCAAATTGAACACTTTATTTTTTCCGCATTCCTAAGTGAAGCCATTACCTAAAACCCAATGTCAACAATCCTAAGACTAAGCCTTCCCGTTATCATTCTTTTAGCATCAGGAATCCTGAAGGCCCAGTCTGGAATATTGAAAATACACCCAGACAGTAAGTGGGTTTTGGGAAATGCCCTTGACAAAGTGGGCTTTGTGGAGAAGCGATATTCCCTTTTCGATGGATTTGGAAGATGTTGCTTCGCAGTCATTTCAACCCCATGACGAGGGGGAAGGGTTGTTTGGAAATGGCAATTCGACCATCTGGTTCAAGTTTCAAATAGAAAACCTGTCCAGAAATAATTCATTAAAACTATTCCTAATAACTGATAATGGGGTACACAATGCCAACCTTCATTTCTTTGAAAACAATAGATGGAATATTTTGATGGCAGGAGGACAAACGGATTACAATCAACTTGCATTCAAAGAAA
This sequence comes from Saprospiraceae bacterium, assembly GCA_029263015.1. GTDB lineage: Bacteria > Bacteroidota > Bacteroidia > Chitinophagales > Saprospiraceae > UBA6168. The sequence continues at coordinate 33,645 of JAJCYI010000062.1, forward strand.
ATTTTTGGGCTATCCCAATTAATATTGAAGCTGGCAGCACGCAAGTTTTTTATTTTGAATTATATATTCAGCCCGGTTATCAAGCCCCAAGCCATTCAATTTTATTAGTATCTCCTGCATCAGAAGCTATACAAAGAACTAATATTAGAAAAGGAATAGCAGGTATTCAAAATTTCAACAGCTTTTTTTTAGGCTGCATTTTAATCTTTGCCCTGCTGACTTTTATTTATTATGCAGCGAACAAGGACAAAGCATATCTCTACTACAGCCTATACCTCGTCTGCCTGTTCATTTTTTATATAAAGAATTTCGAAATTGAAAACCGGTCCCTCATACCATTTTCGTTTTTTGCAAAATGGCACTCCAATATCGAGACACTTTCCACTTATGCGAGTTTCGCTTTTTATACCCAGTTTATCCGTTATTTTTTAGATATACCAGATGTATCAAAACGCCTCAACAAATTGCTTAACTACGTCGTGTGGTTTTTTACCGCAATGCTGCCACTCGACCTGGTTGTTCAGATGACGCTTGGTTCAAGAACCAGCTTGTACTTGAGCAGGTATTTGTATATTCCTTTCACGCTTTTTTCCATTTACATCCTTTTTCATTTGTGGAAAAACAAGTTGTCGCCTTATGCCCGATTTATCATTATTGGCACCCTCCTTTTGTTATTGGGAATTATACCTTTCAGACTGGCACAGACGCTCGATATAGAATTTGCAGTTGCTGTCTGGGGATCTTTGCGGGTGTTTTATATGCCTTGGGGCGGCGAGCTATATTGGTACCACACCAAGACGGGCCTTCTTTTGGAAATGGTCTGTTTTATGCTTGGCTTGGCTTGGAAAACCAAAGAAGAACGGATCGAACTGATCCAATTGGCCAGTCGGTTGAAAATGTTGGAAAACAACCATAGCAACTCCACCCAATCAAAAAAAGAGGTCCCGCCCAAAACCCACGAACTGCAAATAGCCCAAGCAGATAGTTTCTTGAAAAAGGTAGAAAATATCATTGAAGGGAATTACACCAGCGATCAATATTCCCCTTACCAGCTTGCCGCCGACCTCAACTTCAGTTATTCGCATTGTGCCCACCTCATCAAAAAGAAAACGGGGCTTTCTATTTCCCTATATATCCAGCAGTTCCGTTTGCAACGGGCCAAAGAACTGCTGAAATCCACCGACCTGCCCATCAAGCAGGTTGCCTACCAATCGGGGTTCAACAACCCCGCCTATTTTTCCAGACTTTTTAAAGAAACCGCCGGCACCTCCGCATCTGACTGGCGTAAAAACGGAAATTTTCAGTAAAAAAGTAGTTGGGTGCATGTAATCAATAGATGAATGCAAGCCTCCGCCTCCGCTTTCCACCACCTTTGTCCCTGCCTTATATAATGGTTTTAATCAAATGTAGGGCGGTTCGCCCTTAACCCTTAAACAGGCCAAGCAGTCAGGAATCCGCTCTACATTCTGCAATGCTATCCACCCAATGAAAACAGTCGGAAATGCCTGATGGAATAAACAATGATGATGGGTTCATTGATTCGGTCATAAGGATGATCGAAGCCAATTTATCCAACCACGATTTTACGGTAAGCGATTTGGCTGACCGAATCCCAATGCACCGCAGCAGCTTTACCAGAAAATTCAACAAATTGACAGGAAAAAACCCCTTTGATCTGATAGAAAGTATGCGGATGGAAAAAGCTTCTGAATTGCTCAGGCAAAGTAACATGCCAATTACACAGGTAGCATTTGAAGTCGGCTTTACAGAACTCTCTAATTTTTCCAGAGCATATAAACGGCATTTTGGATATTCTCCTTCAAATGAGCGAAATGACCACGAATGATGGATTAGAACCTGATGCCCAAAATGATGGATTAGCGAATCGGCAACATATTGATAAATTAGGTAGCACATCTATTTTATACCTTGTCGCCTCATAGCGTCATCATTGATTATTCATTCCTGCCAAGTCACGCTCACTGTTCTTTTGGTATTATTTAGATACAAGACCGAATACTGATATTCATCAAGCAGCTCATTCATCACCGTACCAGCAAGTTGACACAAGACACTAAACAAGGATAAATCCTTAAACTATGACAAACCCAATCCAATACTTAACTTCTATTTTGCTGTTAACCTTATCATTTATTTCGAATGTAAGTGCTCAAGGTGACTTGATAGTAACGGATATTGATACAATCTCTGGTACTGAGACCTACGATAATGTGATTGTTGAATCAGGAGGGATATTGATTATTGATAGCACTTTGAATGTGAATTTTAATATGACGGTGAAGGACGGTGGGAATGTGACGCATTTTCCACGACAATTAAGTGGATTATCCTTAAATGTTACTGGGACATTAGATGTTCAAATGGGTGGGGTAATATCCGTAGCTGGCAGCGGCCTGAAAGGAGGTACTGGGGGTGGTTCAGCATTTGGTTCTCATGGAGAAACTTTCAATACGGATGGCCAAATAGTAGCTGGCTCGAATAATGGCGCTGGTGGAAGTTATGGTGGTAGTGGCGGACATTATCCCAATGGAAATGGCATCCCTTCTGCTACATACGGATTGATTGAAGACCCTAAATGGCTTGGCTCGGGTGGTGCGACATGCTGTGGAGGGTTCAACCCAAGAGGAGGCGATGGCGGAGGCAGGGTTAATATTACTGCATCTAACCTAACTGTAAACGGAAATATTTACGCATACGGTACAAATGGGACAGCAGATCACAGTCGAGTAGGTGGAGGAGGTTCAGGAGGAAGTATAAAAATCCAGGCAGGCTCAATAGAAGGAGATGGACTTATTAATGCTAATGGAGGAAGGGGCTGGTGTTTTTTCTGTCCGGGCGATGCTAAGGCATCAGGTGGAGGCGGGAGAATCGCTATTTATTATGACTCAATGGTGTTTCCAGTAGATCATATTTATGCACGCACACATGGAACCATACCTGGAGTGCCTGAACATATCGGAGGAGCGGGTACGATATACTTAAAAAATAGCACCGAAGAAGGTCAGCTCATTATAGACAACGGAAGTGCTTCACACTTTACACCGACAAGATTAGAAACAAATCTAACGAGTTTTAAATCATTAATAATTACTGGAAATTCCAATTTTAATATTCGTCCTGGGCTTCATTCAGAAGCTACTATTTCAGACTCAATAATTGTAAGCACAAATTGTACGGTTAAAATAGACAGTGGGTTTACACTTACCATACCTAACACAGATGGATTTGACATCAGATGCTATTCAGGAGGTAAAGTCACATTAGATTCAGGAAGTGTCGTGAATGCGAATGCCTTTCTGATAGAGGGCGGGGCTTTGGAAACATGGACTGATCTTTCATTTCCAAACGCAGACGATCTGCTTTTATCTGATAATGGTCAAATATTAGTCAGAGGTAACACCAATTTTTCACTCGCAAAATTTGACACCGCTAATATAAAATCTGGACTTTTTTCTCTTTCTGAAAATAGTCAACTTAACCTTCCAACGGATGAAATTATCATTGGAGCTGGAGTCTTATTTGAAAAAGATGGGAAACTTGGTGCAGCAGATCAGGTAAACGAAATAGAAATCTTGCCAAGTGGACTAATAACCCACTCAATCAGATTATTGTCTGGATTGAATTTGAATGCTAACAATATTAATGTTCATTTAGATGGTTCTATCAACGTAACAAGTAGAGGATTGAGAGGAGGCAGGAACAGTGGTAACCAAAGTCAAAGTGGTGAAACTTTTGATCCAGATGGCAATATCATTGCAGGCAGTCCCGATGCTTGTTGTGCAGCAAGTTATGGAGGATCTGCACCAGGAGGAAGCGCTAATGCTCCTTATGGACTGATAGAAGACCCTACTTGGCTTGGCTCTGGAGGTGGTTCAGGTGGTGCATCTTATGCCGGTAATGGCGGTGGTCGAGTAACCATTAACTGTACAGGTTTAACGGTAAATGGTAGTATTATAGCAAGTGGTCAAAATGGGCAGGATTTCAATTCTTCACTTGCTGGAGGCATGTCAACCGGAGGTTCTGGGGGTAGTATTAAGATTACGACAAACTCCATTACGGGTGATGGAACAATTGAATCAAAAGGTGGAAATGGAGTTAAAGGAACTTTTGGTAATGTGCCTGGTGCAGGAGGGGGCAGGATAGCCATCTTTTACGGCTCTTCCTCTTTTCCAAAAGATCATTATTTTGCTCAAGGGGGTACGCCAAGCGGAGTTAATGGTTTAAGCACCTACATAGGTAGTGCCGGAACAATTTATCTCGAAAGTGATCCTACCCAAAGAGAACTTATTATTCATAATGCAGATATAGAATCAATATTGGCCACCCCTCTGTTGACTGATCACACACAGATGAAGTCAATTACTGTTCGTAACAAAGGAAGTTTTGATTATAGCAAAGAAATTGAATTGACTTCTTCGGGTGGTATTGAACTCTTAAGTTCAGGAGTAATAAATGTTCTTCCTGAAATCACACTTCAAATAGGCACCTGTGATACTTCGCACATAAAGTCAGGAACTGTCTTCCTCCAAGAAGGTAGTTTTCTCGAAGTAAACTCTAATCTGATTATGATTGGAGATGGTGTACAATTTATAAAAGATGGTTCTTTTAACAGAGAAGATAGTATCAGCAATTTATCGATTTTGTCAGGTGGGATGCTTACACATTCTGAAAGGCATCTTCCAGGACTAAACTTAAATATCACAAACACTCTAAACATTGAAACAGGTGGCAAAATTGATGTATCAAGGAGGGGCCTAAAAGGTGGCAAAAACGGTTCTCTATTCGGTATCGATGGAGAAACCTTTTCTGAAGATGGAAATAGTGTTATAGCTGGATCAACATACGATATAGAATTTGGTGGAGGTGGAAGCTATGGAGGCCTGGGAGCTGTAGGATCATATGGTGGAGATCCAAATCCAATATATGGAGATCTGTATTTTCCTGATTTCTTAGGGTCTGGCGGAGCATCAAATATTTCACTTGGTTTAGCAGGTAATGGAGGCGGTAAAATAAAAATCAATGCCCTAAATATTACAAACAATGGTAATGTCCTCGCTGATGGAGGAGATGGGCTTTCAAGTGCAGCAGGAGGCTCTGGTGGCTCTATTCTAATATTCTCAGAATCAATTCAGGGTTCTGGCTTGATAAGCGCAAAAGGTGGATATGGTAGTTGTGATACTAATCCGAATTTATGCAGCGGTTCTGGAGGAGGTGGAAGAATAGCCGTCTATACGCTTGACCCTGCTTTCCCAAGCACAAATATTACAGCTGACCCCATTCCAAATATTGCAAATGCGGCCGAACCGGGTACTATTATTTATAAGCAATGTGACTTCAATGGTGTGGTTGGATTGGATACGATCCTTTTCCCTACTCCAAGCGCAATAGTCCCAATTGATTCATCTATCAATCCTCAAGTAGTCGTTCGCAATTATTCTCCAAATACGGAGATAGTACCTGTACGCTTTACCATTGGCAATTTCTATGTCGATGAAAGTTATCTCAACCTGAAATCGGGAGAGCGGGACACCATTACCTTCTACCCTTGGGAAGTGAAACAAAGCGGAATACATACTGCCCAATGTGAAGTGGTCATCAGTGACCCCAATTGTGATTTTGATAGAATAAAAACTGCTGAGGTGGTAATCAATTCAGGACAAGGCCCCATTATTACTTCCCGGTCCCCTTCTGTAGGGGGTGCATCTGGCAATGTGACGATGGAGGTGAAGGGAGACAATTATAGAGAAGGCGTCACTGCATGGTTAGAGAAACCAGGAGGGGCAACTCTCCCCGCTCAATACATTGAGTGGAAAAGCGATACAAAGCTATTCGCTTCATTCAGCCTTTTGGGAGTTGATACAGGTTTTTATAATCTGACTGTTAGAAATCCTGATATGCAGACTGGCGAATTCCAGAATGCATTGCGTATTACACCTGGCTCATTTGGATGGGAAGGAGTGGTACAGGAAGATTGTTATGCTAGCGATTTTGATCCGGGGGACTTTTTAGATATTCAGTTTGAACATTTCCATGTTGCAAGAAGGAATGTACCTTTTAAAGTTGATATTGTTTATAAGAACATTAGTAATATAGACATCCCAGTTATAACCAAAAGGTTCAAAACTGATCGATCCTCTTTACTGGCTCAGCAAAGAGCTTCACTACCCATTTTTGTATGGGGTCGATGCGGTTGGAATTGGTGTGGAGGACCTTTAGATTGCTGTGATGGATTAATTGCTTGTAACCTTGAAGTTCTCCTTTCAAGTATTAAACCAGGGAAATTTGCCATACCTTTTGAACAAATGGGATGCCCCCAATCCCCTGCTCAAGTCAGCATAAATCTTCCAAAGAAAACAGAATTCATTCTTGAGTTTAAAGAAAAAGACGGCCCTTCTAATATCCTAAGGCCTGGTGCAGGTGGTGTCCATACTATATGGCTATATCCGGGCCCAGAGTTATATGCCAACCTTCAACGAATCAAATTTTTATTAGTAGACTAAATAACCTTTAGATCATGAGGAGATTAATTTCCATTTTACTTTTAGTTGCAATTTTCGGTAGCCTAAAAGCACAAAACTCAACCCGGGCTTCCTTTTTTTTGCCAGCGGCTACTAATATGCAGGTGAATACTTACACCGGCGAATTATATTATGAACGTGCCGGCCTCTATATACCCAGTCGAGGACTTGATTTTGAAATAACCTTTAATTATAACAGTTCGCAAGAGCAGGATTGGGGTTACGGAGCTGGCTGGTCCCATAACTACAATATCGTTATAGAAGCCAAATCTACTTCTAATTATGTGATAACCTGGGGTAACGGTAGCAAGAACGAATACACTAAATCAGGTAATGACTTCACACCTCCTGTTGGTGTATATGATGAACTCACCGAGTACGAACCGAGCAAATTCCTGCTAACCACCAAATATGGAATGAAATACTATTTCAATGAATTCAATAATAGGGTTAGCAAGATTGAAGACCGAAATGGCAATGCCTTATTGTTCACTTACAATACCCATGGCTTCACAAGTATAACTGGCCCCGCAGGTAGAGTGATTCAAATAGAATGGCAAAATGGCCGCATGAGCAAAATCATCGAAGATTTTGACGACCCCGTCCGCACCTGGCAGTTCTTATATAATAATGAAGACAATGTAGAACAAGTCATCAACCCATTGGATCATTCCATTTATTATTATTACGTACCTCAAAATCCAAAGCTGCTGGCCTTAGTGAGTGATGAAAACAATAATGAGACGACTATCAAATATCGCTTGGATGAATATGTCGAATCAGTATATACATGTTTAACGAAGCACGAATTTTCCTACGAAAGAAATAGTTTATCTGGCAACACATATGTAAAGGAGTTTGTCGAAAACCAATACTTGACTACTAAATACAATTATGATGAACAGGGAAGAAATATATATAGATCAGGAAATTGCTGCGGGAACGATGTTTCCTTTGTTTATAATAATGAAAATAATATCCAAGAGGTGACGGACGCCAATGGGAACACTCAATTATTAGAGTATGACAATAGAGGAAATATTATAAAATCCACAAATGCGGCTGGCTGCTATACTGAAATGCAATATGATATTGTATTTAATCAGCTTGTATTTTTAAAGGACAAAAATGGAAATGAATTTAATTATAGTTATGATCTGGCAAATGGAAATTTAATAGAGGCGAATCTCCCACTTGGGATTAACATAACCAGCACATACGATAGTTTTGGAAACTTTGAGAGCTTAAAAGATGGCAATGGCCATAATACTACTTACGACTATAACGCCAATGGATATTTAACACAAATAAATCATACTCTAAATAATTATACAACACAATTTAATTACGATAACCGTGGAAGGTTGACCAATACAACCGATGCAAATAATCACACTTCTACTTTTGAATACGACTTACTGGATCGACTTGAAAAAATAACTGACCCTCTTGGATTTTTTACAATAAATGAATTCGACGCAAAGGGCAACCTGATAAAAACCATAGACAAAAAAGGAAATTCCACCTTATTTATTCACGATAATCTTGATCGGGTTATTGAAGTCAGGGCACCACAAGATTTAAAATATCAATTCTCATTTGATGGTCGTGACAATTTATTGTCTTATACCGACCCATTAGGAGGGACAACTACATATAATTATAATACAAGGGATTTCATAGAAACACTTACTGACCCTTTGGGTTTCACGACGGCTTACGAACATGATGGCAATGGAAATCAAACATCAGTTACGGATGCAAAAGGGAATACTACTTCCTATGAATACGATCCATTAAATAGGCTTAGAAAAATAATCACACCCCTGGGAAATGTTACAGAAATCAATTACGACTGTAATAATAATCCTGTCGAATTTAAAGATGCCAATGGTAAAACAACGGAGAACATTTACGATGAATTAAATAGAATTAAAATTCGAAATGAACCACTAAGCGTAAGTACCAATTTTACTTATGATAAAAACAATAACCTCAAAATCATTGAAGATGCAAATACCAATAAAACCACGTATGACTATGACGAGTTGAATCGTCAAACCAAAACCACCTACCCCGATGGTACGCAGACAATTCTGGAATTTGATGGTGTGGGAAACGTCACTTCTCGATTTGATGCATCTGGATATACAACTGAATACACTTATGATGAATTAAACAGGCTTATATTAAGGGATTATCCAGGAAGTAATGATGATAGTTTTGATTATGACGAATTGGGCAACCTCGTAAGCGCAACCAATCAAAATGCGACTGTGGAAATGGTTTACGATGAAGTAAACCGTATGATCAGCGAAACCTTAAATGGAAAAACCACCCAATATATTTTCAACCCATCAGTTGGTAAAGTCACGTTGATTTATCCCAGTGGAAAGGTATTTGAAAGACGGTTTGATAAGAGGGGGCAACTGAAATCTATACATGAAAATAATCAAACTATAGTTTCATTCCAATATGAGGAAATCAATAACCTGATTGCTGCTGTTAATTACTCTAATAACACAAGTACCAATTACACTTATGACGATGAGTATAGAACGACAAATATTGCTCATGCTTTAAATACGCCCACTCAATATGGATATGAATATGATGCTTATGGTAATAAACAAAATGAACTTCGCACTCCTCAAAATAACCTCTCCAGAGAATTTGGTTATGATGATTTATACCGTTTAACTGAGTTTAGAAGTGGTGAATTAATCAATGGGAACATTGCATCTCCTGTTGACGAGATTAATTATAACTATGACAATTTAAATAATAGGCAAAATGTCATCTCTAATGGCATACTTTCTTCTTATACATCTAATTCTTTAAATCAGTATACCAATATTTCTGGCAGCACGCCATTTAATTTTTCTTATGATGACCGGGGTAATTTAATAAATGTAAACAGCACCGAATATCAATTCGATTTTGAGAATCGATTAATCAGTGTAGGCAACGGAAATACCGCCGAATATAAATACGATGCACTGGGTAGGCGGGTTTATAAAAAAGCCGGAAATGAAGAAAGATTCTTTTATTATTCGAATCTTGATTTAATTGAAGAAAGGGGTATCAATGATAATTTAATAGCTTCTTTTGTTTTTGGAAGAGGGCTTGACGATGTGCAATGGATGGAAAAGGATGGGGAGAAATACTTTTATCATAAAGATGCGCTTGGGTCTGTTTCCCTTATTTCTGATTTTGGTGGCAATACGGTTGAATATTATACTTATTCGCCATTTGGCAAAGCATCTATTTTTGATGGAAATAACAGTTTACAAATAACTTCCTCAATAGGCAATCCGTTTTATTTCACAGGACAGGTGTTGGATTTTGAGACGGGGTATTATTTTTATAAATACAGATATTATTCTCCCGAAACAGGTAAGTTTCTTCAAAGAGACCCCTTGGGATATACAGATGGCTTTGCCTTGTATGATTACACTTATAGTAATCCAGTTAACTGGGTAGATCCATTGGGTCTGGCTGGAGGTCCATGTGGGGATGACTTTTTTGGTGAATTTTTGGATGATTTCCAGTCTGGCCTTGATGAGGCTGGAGATGATTATTTTTTCGGACTATTGGGAGGCCCGTTAGATATAGTCAATGGTTACACTTCATTATTTAGAGGAAATTATGAGGACGCTCAGTCTCAATTTGGGGATGCGTTAATTGATTTAGGATTAGTATATGTGGGCGGAAAATTAGCAAGTAAAGCTTCCAAGTTATTACCAAAAGCCTTCAAAACACCAGTGGAAAACCCACAAATATTTAGATCGTTAGGGGCGGCTGGAAAAAAAGTATTCAATCCAAAAGATATTAAAATCTTAAGTGAAAGATACTTAAAGAAAAACTTAAAGAAAAACTTAAAGAAAATTGGGATAGATGATGTTCATGATTTCAAAAGAGGTTATGTAGACAAAAACCATATAAGCTTTTTTGATATAGCCAGACATACAAAAACCAATGAATTGGTGATTGTTAGAAAAAGTACAAAAGAAGTCGTTGAACGAACTTACATTACACTAAAATGAATTATTTGTCAAAATCTTATGTGTCGTTGGAAATTTTTGGGGATAATTTTTCTCCAAATGATTTCACATCAATAATTGGAGTAATTCCTACTGGATTTGGAGTAAAAGGTCAAAAAGGTAAATACATATCAAGCCTTAAAGAAAATTTTTGGCAATTTCAGTTAAGTAGGACAAATACTCATGAAGGACTTCATGAGTCAATAAAAGAAATGATAAAAATATTTTCAAGCAAGGCTAATAATATTAAAAAATTTGTGAAATTAAATAACTTAAATGTCAAAATATTTGTGGTGATAGAATCTAAAAATGATGAAAACAATGGAGTAATTATAAATGCAAATTTTATAGAATTTTTAAAAAACATTGAAGGGTCTATAGAAGTGTGCATTTATAATGAATAAATTTCAAAACAAAAGCCCTGAAAATAACACTACTAAATTTCAATCAAGCCTATTTTAAAATGAAAAGTATAAATCTTAATCTAATTGTAGTTTGTATGCTATTCGCATTCCCACTTTTCTCCCAAAGCGATTGCGACCCCAATCCCTGCACCACCGGCTGCTGTACCCCTGACTGTGATAAGGAAAAGCCCCCCTGCGCGGGATGTGATCCAGATGACAAAGAAAGCGAAGCAGAGATGGCAGAAGCCCTTGACCCTAATGATATAATCGGACCAAATGGAGTCGGAGCAAAAGGGTGGATTAGAAAAAACCGCAAGTTGAGTTATATGGTTTTATACGAAAACCAGGATACGGCAACAGCCCCAGCACAACGAGTGGAGATCAACGTAAAACTTGGTCAGCATGTGGATTATGATAAATTTGTTATCGGTGATTTTGGTGTCAGCTACCATTATATGGAGGTAAAAGAAGATAGCAACTATTATGAAAAATTGCTTGAATGGTCGGAAGCATTGGGTGTAAATATTTTAGTAAATGCAGGTATTGATCCATTCAATGAAGAGGCATATTGGACTTTACAAAGTTTGGACACCCTGACCGGGTTGCCACCACTTGACCCTTTTGCAGGCTTTCTGCCACCAAATGATTCCCTTATTCGTGACGGGGAAGGATTTGTAACTTTTACTACGGCTCCTCATCCCAACAGTCAGACCTTCGATGAGATCGATGCATATGCAGCAATCATTTTTGATACCAATGACCCTATTAATACTTCGATGTCCTTGCTTACAATAGATGATGACCCACCAACCAGCACCATTGATACTGTTTTCTACAATCCCGATTCTGCCCGCTATCAAATCGTTATGAATGGCAGTGATATTGGCTCTGGGCTCAAGAGCTATACACTGTTTGTTTCCAGAGACGGAGGAAAGTTCGAGCCTTTGCTGGAAAACTACACCTTGAATAATGCCTATGTGCATTTAAGGGTAGGGACTGAATACCAGTTTATCACCCTGGCCAAGGACAGTGTGGATTTAATAGAACCAGACAAGCAGGTAGTGGATTATACTTTCACTCCCGAAAACCTCATGCTTAATATTGATTTGAAAGAGGGTTGGAATTTAATTTCCAGTTATTTCAAACCTGCCACACCTGATATGCTCGATGTAGTGTCACCTATTACCAATGAAGTTATCATGGTAAAAGATTACGAAGGCAAGGCTGCCATCCCGTCCTTATTCCTCAATAGTATTGGTGATTGGGCGGTAGCTGAGGGCTACCAATTAAAAGCCACTGAAAATACCATCCTGCCAATAGCGGGTGACCCGGTCATCCCTGAAAATACCATTGTGCCTATCAGAGAAGGTTGGCAGATATTGCCTTACCTGCGCAGTCAGCCCAAATCATTGGAAAGGGAATTAGACCCTATCAATTTCGCTGTCACCATCGTGAAAGACAATGACGGGAATATCTATTTCCCACAGCTCGGCATTGACAATATTGTTGACTTGGAACCCACGAAGGGCTACTGGTTGAAATCCACCAGTGCAGGGTTTTTATATTATTCCGCTAACCTGCAAGATGACCCTACACAAATTACGGAAGATCAATCTGACTTTAGATCAGGTGAGCATTTTGATCTTGATGACCTGAATACTGGAAATAATGCCTCACTGATTTTTCCTTTTGAAACATTAATGAATTTGCATCTAACTGAAGGTGATGAAATTGGTGTTTTTACCACAAATGGGACATTATGTGGAGCAGGCGTATTTGAAGAAGAAAATCTTGCATTCCCAATTTGGGGTGATGACCCCCAAACAACTGATGAAATTGAAGGGCTGGCCGAAGGAGAAACTTTTCAACTAAAACTCTGGGATTCAGAAACCGATGAAGAATTCGAATTATTATTCGAGTTGCAAGGAGGTGCGCCTTTGTATTTTTCAAACGGCATCTACATCGTCGAATTCTTAGAAGCCGAAGTCACATCTGGCACCCGTGATATGAATCGAAGCATCTATTTTGAGTATTTCCCTAATCCATCTACTGGTAACGTCAACTTCAGTCTTGGCCTCTCTGAATCCACTGATGTAAAGCTGTCTATCCACTCAGTTGATGGTCGCTTTTCTTCCATTATTTCTGAGGAAGTGTTCAGTGCAGGACTTCATCAATTTAGTCAGGACTTTTCCGACTTGGCGGGAGGCATGTATTTTATCAGAGTTGCGTCTGATAAAGGAATATGGGCGTATCGGTTGCTGATGCAGCGGTGACAAATTCAAAAATTTCAAAACCCCCAATTCAATAAAAACAAAACTTATGAACAAGCAATTACTCCTTTTCTTATTGAGTTCATTCATTTTCAGTTTATCTAAAACTGATCTTTATTCACAAACTCCCACTATTTGTGATCCGATTGTGAACACAGGAATGAACCACACCATCATTTTTTCCAATTCGACAGTTACATTGAATGGGGCAGATTTGCCAAATGGGAGTTTTATAATTGTTGTATTTGATGATGGTGGCACTTCCATATGTGGAGGATTCACAGAATGGAATGGGTCAAACACCTCCATTGCAGCTTTTGGAGATGACAATACAACCAACGGAAAAGATGGGTTCTCAACTGGTGAGAGTTTTGAATTCAAAATTGAACTGCCCGATAGTTCAGTTATTGAAAATAGTGATATTACTGTTGCTTACAATCCCGTCAGTGGAATTTTTTCAAACCAAGGGAATTATGCGACCAATGGCATCAGTGGGATACAAAGTCTTATTGCAACTACGGTTATTCCTCCTGACTGCCCCTCACTTGGTCTAAACATAGGAGACTCTTGTGACGATGGTGATGATTGTACAGAAAACGATAGGATCCAACCTGATTGCTCCTGTGCGGGCACCTTCGCCGATGATGACAACGATGGCACTTGCAACGCTGAGGATCTATGCCCCGGCGGCCCAGAACCCGGCACTGCCTGCGACGACGGGGATGCATGCACGGAAAATGACATGATTCAGCTGGATTGCAACTGTGCAGGAACATTTGCCGACGATGACAACGATGGCACTTGCAATGCTGAGGATGTATGCCCAGGAGGGCCTGAACCCGGCACTGCCTGCGACGACGGGGATGCAACGACCATCAATGACCAGATCAATGCCGACTGTCTTTGCAAAGGAACCCCCACCATTTGTACTGGAATCGGTGATGCTGATGGCGATGGCGTCTGTTCAGATGTTGATTGCAATGACAATGACCCACAGGCAACCGGTTCGATCGGGGCTCCTTGCGACGATGGAGACCCGTGCACCATTAACGACAAAATACAGCCAGGATGCGGCTGTGCGGGAACTTTCCAGGATAGCGACAACGACGGCACCTGCAATGCAGAAGATGTATGCCCCAATGGCCCGGAACCTGGAACAACTTGTAACGACGGTGACGACTGCACCGAAAACGATGTGGTACAACCTGATTGCTCCTGTGCGGGAACTTTCGCCGACGATGACAACGATGGCACCTGCAATGCTGAGGATGTATGCCCAGGAGGGCCTGAACCGGGAACAGCTTGTGACGATGGAGATCCAAATACAATTGGAGAAACTGTTCAAAGCGATTGTAGCTGCGATGGTGGCACAGCCGTAGTTGACTGCCCCGCCCTTGGACTTAATATCGGAATGGGCTGCGACGACGGCAATCCCAATACTACTGGCGACATTGTCACTTCGGACTGCGAATGCACAGGAACATTGCCCCCATGCTTCGGCATAGGCGATGCCGATGGAGATGATGTATGCGACGATGTGGACAACTGTCCCAACACGTTCAACCCCAATCAGGCAGATGATGATAATGACGGGACAGGCAATGCCTGTGAGACAGCACTTACGGTGACTTGCCCATCCAATATTTCAGTGACCGCACCAGTAGGCCAAAACAGCACAACGGTCAATTACGATGCACCCATCCTCAGTTCCAACTGCACTACAGGCAGTTTGCAGGTAAACCTGACAGCAGGTTTGGTCAGCGGTGCTTCTTTTCCTTTGAGTGTGACCACTGTTTCTTTTGAAGCCACAAATGGGTGTGGCGATGCTTCTAGTTGTTCTTTCCAGATTATAGTAAGTCCTGGGACAGGCACGGTTGATTGTAATAATATAAATATTTCAGGAGGCAGTGATTTTATCATGGTTGATGGTCTGGCAGCCCCTATCAATGAAGTACAGGTCTTCACAGGGGATTGGGCTGTTAAGAGTATGTTTTAAATTCCAAATGAGGAATTTTGAAAATTTGATAATCCTTTAAAAATGGGGATCGGCCATGTAATTTGTGTTTCCTAAATCATAAATTACGATGGTAAAAGTCAAACTGCCTTTTCGGCGTGTCCGGTT
>JAJCYI010000063.1 GCA_029263015.1 Saprospiraceae bacterium
ACCGTTGGTTTGGCATTGCTACCCATGTTCCGTCCCTAACGGGACAATCAAAGGACTGAACCCGCCATAAGCTCTTGATTGTCAAGGATTATTATCCAGAACTCACGTAGTTTTAGGGTTCAGTTTATATGGATAGTATAAAGAATCGACTGCTCGCTATCCGCTTCATTTTTCATAAAATACAGTTCATTGTATTGGCCCGTTCTCCAAGTATCCACATCATTGTCGTAATATTTACTACCGGGATTGCCTGATTGTCCTCCTGGAAAAACTCCCCAAGCTTTCATTTCGTCGCCCAATTCGACTATCATCCGCCAGGATGGGCCGTGTACTCTTGATATTGCATTTAGTGATTGCCGGTAACCACCAACATCCAGGTTCATTCTTGAAAATGCGGGTATTTTTGTCATATGCATAATGGATGTTCCTTTGTGCGAAGCCCAATCAAATTCAGGATCCATTAGATTATCTGCAAATTCGGAGCAAGTTTCTTGAAAAGTAGAAGTAGCTATATCTCGGGCACTTTCTCTTTCTGGGGTTCCCACAACATCGAAAACTAGGTCGTTGGGATTGTCCATTGTGAGTTCGATCAATCGCCAAGCTTCAGGTTTAAGAACCGGTAGGGAATCCTCATAAACCAATATTTCCTCAAAAGTTGCCGCATAAAACTTCTTCCACCAAGCTTGGAAAATAACAGGTTCAATTTTATCGGCATCAAAAGAATATTCCCAATCCTTCATCTTTTTTAGGATAAAAGATTCCATATCAGAAAGCTTGTTTTGTTCAGTATTTTGAAAAAGGGCCAATGAACCTTCTGCTGCATGGATGCTATAATTGAACAATTGCAAGGCCATCATTTCTTCTATTTTAATAGAATCCATTTGGTCAAGTGCGTTGTTAAGCAATCGGCCGCGGTAATCGTCAAATCCCGCAGAGTTGTAATAGTAAGGATAGGTCGAATCAGTTGAACGCTGGTTTGCCGAACCAACAAATCCTTGTTCTGGGTTTTTGACCATTGGAAGGTGATCCATCGGAATGAGTCCTTTCCAACTGTTTGCAGTCTTATTACCGTTTTGGACAAATGGGCCTTGCCCTTTTTCTTTCAAAGGCAACCAACCATTCGCGATTATGGCAATGTCCCCATGCTTATCGGCAAACACGAAATTCTGAGCAGGGGTGCTGTGATGGGACAAGGCCGTTCTGTAGTCGGCGTAATTTTTTGCGTGGTTCAGGCCAACAAATGACATAATATCGTCGGGTAAAGGCTCGTCGTGCGATAGCCAACGCAACGCCAAATCTTTCCAACCACTTTCCTTTGATTCATAAACGATTGGTCCCCAATAGGTCCATTTTACTGTGTCGTAAACGATGTTGTTGCTCCCCTTAACTTTGAATGGCTCATTTACCGTAGTGACCTTTGTTCCTTTCCCGTCTAACAAATAAATTGTCTTGGCTTCATCTGTCCACTCAATATTATACCAGTCAGCTACATCGTGCCCGACATTGGTCACTCCCCAGGCAATATTTTCGTTGTGCCCAATAATGACACCTGGAAGGCCAGGGATTGACACGCCATAAACATTGGTTTCCGGCGTATGGATCTGGATTTCAAACCAAATAGACGGGAGGGAAAGTTGGAGGTGGGGATCATTGCAAAGGATCGGATTGCCGGATGCCGTTTTCGAGCCGGATACTGCCCAATTGTTGCTACCTACCAATTCGTCGCTCCCTTTTTGAATGGTGTTTTTGATTAGGCCGATCGCTTCTTCTACAGCTGGTTTTTCATCAAATTCTACTGGATCAAAATCCCACTTTGTCCCAGCTGGGATGATTGGTTTTTGTTTTGGGTTTTTCTCAGGAAACAGTTTGCCAAAATCCTCACTCCCCAAGATTTGTAAAGTATTTGTAGCCTCCACATCATTTTCCCTAAAATTGAGGGTCAGGTTCATGTATTGCCTGACAAGGGCGCTCTTTAATAAGGTCCAGCGTTCGGGTTTGTAATTAAGCAATTTGAATTCAAGCGGGTAGTCTTTTGGTTGCAGTTGGTCAATCCATGCATTGACGCCACGTCCATAAGCTTCCATGATTTTCATGGTTTTTTCCGATTTCTTCCAAGCTTTCTCCGTGTTTTTAGCGCCGTACAGCATTCCTCTTCTTCTTTGGAGTTTGTCCACTTTAAGTAATTCTTCGCCAAGTACTTCTGATAATCTTCCGCTGCCGACTCGGCTCAATAAATCCAATTGCCAAAGTCGTAAGCCTGCTTCTACAAAACCTTGTGCAAACATGGCGTCTTCCACATTGGCTGCAAAAATGTGCGGCACCATGCGTTTGTCAAAATGCATCGTCACTTGACCTTGCATTTCGGGAATTTCAATGCTATTGAAAACGGGGATCAATTCAGATTCTGCATTTTGCCAAAAACCAGTGAATGGACTGAAGAAACTTCCCAAGGGCGGGAGCGTGGTCTTTTTTTCGCCATCAATGCTTAAAGGAATACTTAGCAGGTAAATTAATCCAACAGTCAACCCAAGCGAAATGATGAGTTTTAGTATTTTCATATCTGAAATTAGAATTCAATTTTGAGGAGTGCTATTCCCCAGGTTTGCAAATACTTCAGGTGCGAATCTGGAGATTCGCACTACATTGACATTACTCACAGATTGGCTCCCCATACGACACCCTGATTTCAGGGGATAACCGTACACGGATGCGTACGCAAAGCGGGTTCAATGTTTCCAATTCTGCTCTTTGATGAAATTGATGAGTGGTTTTTATGGATGTAAAAACGAGGTTGAGCGGAGTACTTCCTTTCGATTCTTCTAATAGTTTTTCTATGTATTCCATATCAAATTTTTCTGCTTCTCCGACTAGTTCAACTTCCAATGTAGGGTTGATCGACACACTCAAGGAAAAGAAAGAAACCTCAAAACCATAAGACTTTAATTTCGGTAAAATGGAGATCCAATCTCCAATAATGTCATAGCCTTTTTGTTTGGCAGCATCACCCAAAGCTGCCGCTTGTTCTTTTATCACCTCGCCAGCATGGCTGATGGATTTTTTAAATTTACCAATCATAATTTTGGATTTAATCTTTGTTGTTGGGGGGTCAGGGACTGACATAAGTTATGGGGGTCAGCATCTTTGTTATTGAAAGACTTTGCCTGCTCCGCCAAAGGTCAATATTTTCCAGCTATAATGCCTCTTCTGACTCCTGTCTTCTGACCCCTCAATTCATAAAAACTTACGAATACTCAGCATTACTCCAAAGTGTAAAGCCTCGTGTAAGTTATTGAAAGTAGTAGCATCTTCAATAGAATTCAGCGTAATCCCATAACTCGTTTCGTAATTTTTAAAATCGGTAAATAAATCTTTGTCACGATCATTATGGAATTGCTGTGGAAGCTCCGAAAATTTACTTTTTAAAAAATCATATTCTTGTTCGCTAATAATGGATTCAGGTTTTGAACCTTTTCTATATTTTGAAATAACTTCGTCCTCAATTTTCATTTCAACACCTGAAAGGCCGTATGTCAATAATTGATGGGTAACAACAACATGCCCGTAGTTCCAGATTAGGTTGTTGGAAAATCCTGCTGGAATTGCACTCAATTGTTCAAGCGAATAATTGTCCATTATTTTTTGGATATTATTCCGGGTGCTTGTGAGTATATTGGTTTGGTTTAAAATGTTGTGCATTCTTGAATTTTAAGTTAGAACGAGTGGCGTAATCGCAGAATTTTTCATGTCAAGTATCGAGAACAATGGCGTCAAAATGATTCCAGGATTATGGAAACCCTTAAGTACAATTAGAGCGCTAATCTATTGTTTTAACTGCATATTCTATCTATTAATCTAATAAAATGAGCATTTGTAACAAGATGTATGACTTTGGCCGTCGTATTGAAAGCACATCAAAGCGATTCTAAAGAAAAAAATATATGGCAGTTCTCGAAATCAACCAACTAACAAAAAAATACGGTGCCATCACCGCAGTCAACAATCTCTCATTGACCGTTGAAGCAGGCCAGATACTTGGGATTTTAGGTCCAAATGGGAGCGGGAAGACGACTACATTGGGAGCCATCCTTGGCATTATCCGCCCAAATTCTGGAAACTACAATTGGTTTGATGGCAAATATGGGGTGCATGAGAGAATGCACATCGGGGCCCTTCTCGAAACCCCTAATTTTTATCCTTACCTGAGTGCCGTACAAAACTTAGAAATTATTGCCCACATTAAAAAAGTAAAGAATGCTGAGTTGGACCGTTGGCTGGAATTGGTCAATCTTTATGAGCGCCGCTTCTCCAATTTTAGGACATTTTCTTACGGAATGAAACAGCGGCTTGCCATTGCTGCGGCTATGGTGGGGAATCCAGAAGTGCTGATTTTTGATGAACCGACAAATGGCCTAGACCCACAAGGTATTGCTGAAGTTAGGGGCATTGTGCAGCGGATAGCAGGAGAGGGCAAGACCATCGTCATGGCCAGTCACATTTTGGATGAGGTTGAAAAGGTGTGCACGCACGTTGCCATAATTAAAAAGGGCAAGTTATTGGCCACAGGTGGCGTCGGTACTATTTTGAACAACGACCTCCAAGTAGATATTAAAGCGGAAGACATGTCATCATTGGTAAGCCTATTGTCAGACATTCCTTTGGTCAATAAAATGGAAAGGCATAATGGCATGTTGACTCTTTTTGTGGATGATAAATTGACCGCCGCCGAGTTAAATAAAATGGCCTTCAACAAAGGGGTCACGCTTACCCATTTAGTCGTAAAACCTAAAAGCCTGGAAACAGAATTTTTAGAAATTACAAACTCAAAATAGTTTCCAATTTCCCTGGCTTGCCGAAGCCAGGCAATTTCCAATTTCTTAATTAATCTTCATCATAGCATGTTACATCTTTTAAAATTAGAATGGCTCAAACAAAAGAATTACATTCTTTTCAAGATATTGATTATCGCATATGTCGTATTTCTACCGGCCATTTTAATGATCGGAAAAAAAATCAATATACCTGTAGATGAACTGCCGTTCGATCCTCAAAAAGCCTTGTATTATTTTCCTTCTGTATGGGAGTGGTTGGCATATATCGGTAACTGGATGGTGTTTTTCATATTTGGCTTTATGGCCGTTTTATTGATAACAAACGAACATTCCTATCGCACACTCCGGCAAAATGTAATAACAGGAATGCAGCGAAGTAGCTGGTTTTGGAGTAAAGCATTGTTCATAATAGCAATCAGTTTGTCAGCCACTTTGTATTATGCGTTATGCTCAATTTCAATTGGCTTGATACATGGCTTAGGCGACACGATATATCTTTCAACGGTATTTAAAAATTCTGACTTAGCCATCCGATATTTCCTGATGTGCCTCGGATATATGGGATTTGGGATGTTGATAGGAATATTGGTGAAAAGAACGGGAATAGCATTATTTGCTTTTCTGGGATATTGTTTTTTTCTTGAACCTGTGTTAAGGTGGGTCGTGCACATGAGGTTGTTCAAGCACCAGAGCATGAATTATTATCCGATCAATATTTTTGAAGATTTGTGCCCAGTTCCTTTTGCGGAATTGACTGATGGGTTTACCAACGAATATGGTTTTACTATGTTTGTTGACCCGACCCTGGCTACTGTTTTGGCAATAGGATATATCTTGTTATTTGGTTGGATAGGAATGAGGAGAATAAAAACAAGTGACCTTTGATTAGAAATTGGGAAATATTTTATTGAATTTCTCAATTTCCAATTTCTCAATTTCGATTGTCTAACGCCTTAATTTTTCAAACAACCGCAGGACGAACAATTGTTTTTCAGTAATTATTTCCGCTTTCCCTTCCATTTGCTGATAGTATTCCAACGTTTTCCCAGCACTGGTTTTAAGACCTTTGTCGAGGGTAACTTCTACTGCGGTAACCCCATCTTTTGAAACAGGATAAATTTTGGTAATTCTGCCTTTTACCTGCCCAAACTCAAAAAACGGGTAGCGGTGGAATTTTAAGTTTACCTCCTGCCCGTCTTTTACTTTTCCACTGCCTTCAATTGGAATGTTGACCAACCCGGTGTATTCGGTCTGTTCGGTGATCGGGATAATGGCAACCAGTTCCTCGCCTTTCTTAAAACGTTTTTTTAATTCCAAATTAGCGAAAAAAGAAACCTTTCCATCGGCTGGTGCAAGAACCAGGTTATCTTCTTTCCAATTGGCAATTGCTTTCCGTAATGCTGAGATGCTTTGCCTTAATCGGAAAATACGTTCCTGGGTGCCAGATGTTTTGTTGGCCCGCATTTGCCAGATTCTTGAATTATTGTTGCGGATGGTTTCCAGGTTTTTTTGGATGGACGATTGAAGCCTTTTGGTTTCCGTGTTTATTTCGCCCTTATCTTGTGCTATCTCGAAAAGTTGGGTAGAGTATTTTGTCTCACTAGGATTGTCACCGTATAACTCCTGGATGTTCGACATTAATTTATCTTTTGAAACAATGTCAAGCTTGGCAGATTCGATGGCATCCAACAAGGATAAATTGGACCTTTCCAATTGTCTGTTTTCGAGAAGGATGGCATTGATGGCCTCTTGGTCGATTTGTTCCCCCTCGAACAATGGCACAAATTCTAATGAGCTGATAAAATCGTCGTATAGGATTTCCAGTTGCTGGTCGAGTTCCAGTGAGCGGTTGGGCGTGAATGCCCTGATAGCATCAACATCAAGTGTGTTCAGTTGATTAATGTCGTTTTCGAGTTCCAAAACATCGTCCACATCGGCATCGTTTTCAAATATGGCCAGCAGCATGTTTTTGGTCACAAAATCTCCTTCTTTAACTTTGATAGTTTCTAAAACACCTGATTGAGGGGAATCTGCATTGACTGGAGGTTCTGCCGTGGAAAGGATCAGGTCACCGTGAATAATCTCTGGATATTTGAATGTGAATCCTGCCAACAAAAGAAACACCAATGCCGAAAGGGTAATCCCAAATGCCCAGGAGGTGGCCCAAGAAGGTGGCTTGCCGAGGATTTCCCGAACCTCTCCACTTAAGTAATCTATGTTTTGTTCTTTCATTTTTCGCCTTCATTTAAACGCAAATGCGGAGGTGCATAGGATAATTCAATCTCTTCATCTCTATGCCTCTGCGTTCAATTATTCTCGGTCATTATTTCCTCAAAAGAATCCGTAAGTTCGGAGGCATTTCCACCTTTGACATTTTTAAAAACATTGGCAGGGGCTTCGCTCGTTTTGGGAATAGCAATTGGGATAATGTGGTCCAATTTTACGGGGAGGTTCATCCGACTGGCTGCGATGACAACCGTTTTCCCTTTAAATGCTTGCAAGATATTTTGCAAAACAACCTTTTCACTTTGTGAATCCAAGTCGTTGGTGGCTTCATCCAAAAACAGGTAATTTGGGTTTTTGTAAATCGCTCTGGCAATCAAAACAAGCTGTTGTTGGCCTTTGCTCAACCCTTTGCCACCGTCACCTACAATCGTGTTGAACCCATCGGGCAAACGTTCTATGTAAGGAAGGAAATTAGTAATCCTGGCAGCTTCCAACAACCGTTCACTATCGACGAATTCATCACCAAGTGCGATGTTCCTGGCTATTGTATCTGTAAAAATATGGCCATCTTGTGGAACGATGCCACAAGTAGATAACCAAACTGAGTTTTTGATTTCAGAGAGTTTGAGGTCGGCAAGTTTTAACAGTCCTTCGTCAGGTTCAATAATGTTCAGCAATAGATTCAGGAGCGTTGATTTGCCGCTGCCACTTGGGCCCAGTATTGCTGTGGTCCTCCCATAGGGTATCGTGAAACCAAGGTTTTGTATGACCCAAGGAGATTGGCCTCCCTCATATCGGAAGGAAATATTTTCTCCGGTCAAATTACCTTTTTCAGGTAAAACCTCAATTTTTATTTCTTTGCTGCTGGCGTCAAGTTTATAAATTTCATCCATCCGCTCCAGGCTCATTTTGGTTTCACCCCATCCTAGCCAAAAGTCAATAATCATTTTTAAGGGGTTATTGAGTTGAAGTAAAATAAAAACAATGGCGATGAGTACGCCTGCACTTATTTGTAAATTGATAACCGCCAAAGCCGCTAGGTAAATAATAATGATATTTCTGAGGTCTGATAAATAGTAGGGGATTTGCAAATACAATTCATTTGATTTGGCGAAGCTCTTATCGATCCGATGCCGGTTGGCCTCAAAACTTTCCCAAATCCAGCGCCTTGATTTTTCAGCATTATTAAGTTTGATGTCTTTCACCCCACGAACCAAGTCGGAAAGGTTCGCATAATATCCTGATGAAAACTCATGCCGTTCGTAATTTAATCTAATGCGTTTTTTTATATAAAGCCAAATGACTAGCGCTTGTAATATGGAAGTTCCAAAAAATACAAAGAAAATTTTTGTGTCAAAAGCAAATAATACGATGGAGAATAGCAATAGTAGGAGAGAGGCAAAAACCATGGAGACTAATTCCCGAGTGAGGAACCTAAGCACCTTTTGATTGTCATACATGGTCTGCATGATATCTTCGGTCATTTTTGATTCAAAAAACCTGATAGGCAGCCGCAACGCCTTTATCATGAATGAAGTAACCAATTGTATGTGGGCGGTAGCCCCGATGTGAAATTGGGTGAACCGTTTAACAAAATCCATTCCTATCCTGCATAAGAATACGATCGACCAAATAGCCAGGATCATTTTTAATAAACCAACATTTTGATGTTCAATCCCCTCATCCACAGTCATTTGTAAGAGAAAAGGTACAGTTATGGTGAGCATTGCACCAACAATAATGCTAATGGCTAAATACCAAAGGAGACGCTTATTGGAAAAGATGGAATTTCTTATTGCTCCAAGAGTCTGCTCTTCTTTTTTTTGAATTTCATTGGAATAAAATTCGGCAGTTGGTTCCATCAAAAGAATGACACCATCATCTTGGTAACTTTCCCCGTTTACCCATTTGTTTAGAAAATCTTTGACTGGAATGGTAATCAGATCATCCAAGCTGGGATCAGCAATGGTGACGCCTTTTGAGGTGGCTTCGTAAACCACAACAAAATGGTTGCCTTTGTAATGGGCAATGCCAGGCAGTGGGATGTCATCAACCAACCTCGCATAAGAAATATTGGCACCGACAGAGTGCATTCCAATGGATTCAGCGGCATTGCTGATATCCAATAAAGTTACGCCTTGCCGCTGCTGGTTGGCAACTGAGCGCAATTGATCTATGCTGAAAAAGCGCCCGTAGTATTGGGCGACCATACGCAGGCAAACGGCCCCGCAATCCCTCGCATTTAATTGTTTGTAATGGGGGAATTTTTTTGACATAAATGGTTCTATTCTTCTTTAGCATCGGCCAAGTAATAAGTTCCCGATTTCGGCTGAATTAATTTGGTCTTAGTTTTTCTTTAAAAGAAGGAGTATTGTTAATACTATGACTGATTTTAAAGGAAAAATAGGGGTAAAAGAATCAGCGTAAAACGGGTAGTTGTTATTTGACCGATGCTCATTGATGGCTGAATAATTAACACGAAATGCCCATCAATGACAGATGAAGCCTCCACTTGTGTAGTTTCCTCTTTGTGTAGTATTGAAAATTCACTTTCGGCATTTTGCAAAAAGCAAGGCAGGGCGAGACTCATTCAAGATAATCTTAATAAGTCAAGAACTATACCGAAAGCCGATAAACGTTTTAGTCTGCAATGAATGTAAATTTCAAGCTATTATTGTGGGTGTTGCCAACGTTGTGCAGATAAATATGATGGGAAAATTCTCTGTGGTGTTCACCTATAAAACAAGCAGGCGAAAAGTCAGAATCTGAAAGTGCTGCAAAGATAGCAGAAAAATGTTATGTAACCCAAGTACGGTGAAATCAACGCCGTGAGAGTGTGTAGTGTTTAATTCAATGTGGCTGAAATTTGGTTGCATGCTGCCCCCGACCTTCCTTCCAATAGGGTGGGAATTTAATTCCCACCCTATTGGAAGGAAGGTCGGGGTGTGTCAAAACTCATCACTCACCCCTTACGACAGCAAAAGAATCCTGAAACATTTCATGCCCGATCCGTGCCACGCAATGATAAACACCCTGTGGCCAGTCATGAACATCAATTTTCAAGAAGTTGTTGGAGTTCGATTCTTCAAAAACCAATCTGCCAAGGGCATCGTAAATCTCGAATGAATCGTAAAAGGGTAGGGTGTCGAGTGCAACTTTCAGCAGGTCGCTTGCCGGGTTTGGGTAAAGCCTGAACGGCACTCTTTCCCGCACTGGCCCTGGCGGGGATGGTGGGAACTGGATAGGGGAAGTACAGCCCCCACCGGGGGGGGGAACCAAAGCACCAATCAAACATTTGAAGTGCTGAATCATAAGTACTATACAGTTCAAAAATCGTATCTTCAAACGGCCACACACCATTCGGGAAGAAGGTGAATGCCACAACGATTTCGTTTACCGTGCCAGGTTGCAGCACAAACGGGCCATACGATGCGACAACCCTTCTTTTACCTGGGGAATTTCCTGCATTGCGTTCGTTCCAACCCGTATCGCCCAACGGGTGGGCAGGGTAAATGAACTTGGTAAAATTGGTACTGGCAGGGTCATAGCCATCTCCCCCGCTGGTAAGTGGTGTACCGTCCCGCCAACTCCCGCTCAAGTTCCGGTAATACTCAATATCGAGTACGGGCATGGTCATTCCAATTTCATCGGGATTTGTCAATATTGGCATGACAGAGGAGAGAGGCACTTCCTGTCTAAATTCATTCAACGGCCCACGGATCAGCTTTACGGCAGCCACTGGCGGATGTTCCCCAAAGCCTGACTCCCCATTGCAATCCTCATCAAAATCATCGCTGTTATAGACATAAACAACACTTTTATTAGGTATGGTGGCAACGAAGTCGTCATCTTGGCATCCAATTCCAAAATCGAGGAACAGTCCCATAAAGAAAGTGTCAATGTCTTCTAGCGCATCATTGACGAGCCTGTACTTCGAGATAATGGAGTTGGCCAAAATTGGGTTGTTGGTACAATTATAAGCATAAACCGAATTTGAAACCGTCATCCTGATGGGGAGCGAATTGGACTGGGTATGCTCGGTAAAATCGTGGAAACTCGACCAGAGTAATTCATCGGGATAGGTGGGAAGTTCTTCACATCCTCGATTAAAAACAGTTGGAAATTCCCCTTTGTCAGGTTCATAAACCCCATTTAAGTTATCGTCATAAAAGTCGGCTAGGTGAGTCTGGTCAATTGGCAGTTCAAATCCATGATATTTTTCGAAAAATGCATTGCCTGATGCTGGCCAACCAAAAATCGAAGGAAGTGGATCGTCAATAACTTTGTCTTCACGGTAGTCCACCAAATGCGCGATAATGTCTGCCCTTGTTACCCGCCAAATCTGGTTCCAGTTACCTGGTATCCCTGCGGCATTGCCTGGTACAAAGTCCTGTTTGCCGTCTTCATTGAAAAGTTGTACCGCCGTTTTTAAATTGCCGCCCGGATCGAGGCCTCCCAGCCATAAGCCTGCTGCTTTTATTGGTGAACTATTGGTGCCATCTGGTTGGAATTGACCCTGCTCATAGTCGTTGAACAACAGACCATTTGCATTGACTATTGCTTTAATATTGTTCCCATGGACGTATTCCTGGGCTGGAATGGTGTCGGGTTGAGCGTAAAGAAGGGTTGGCAAAAACAGGGTGGCGAAAACGATTTTTTTGAAATGCATTTTTACTCATTTATAAATTTCTTCCAAAGGAAAAAATACTTATAAGATTCACCCGCAATATAGTAGTTTCCAATTGTATTCTAAATTCAAAATTTTAGGAAAGTCAGGTTTCTGAAAGTTGAAGCAGGCGCATCAGAAGTTTCACAGATGGGCGAGAGGTCGGGCGGTATCTAAAAAAAGGTGACACCTTTTCAAAAGGTGTCACCTTTGGCGACCATAACAAGCGATTGAATATCAATACATTAGTGGACTATTTATCAATCACTAATCACTGTTCACTAAATAATCAACATAGCGTCTCCATAACTGAAAAAACGGTAGTTTTCTTTCATGGCCACGTCGTATGCTTCTTTTATCAGTTCCTTTCCAGCAAAAGCCGAAGCCATAATGAGTAAGCTTGATTTGGGCAGGTGGAAATTGGTAATCATGCAGTTCGCAATGGAAAATACGTGGGGAGGGAAAACGAAGAGGTTGGTCCAGCCTTCAGCTGGCTTCAAAATGCCCTCAGCCGAAACGGCCGACTCAATGGCCCTCATCGAAGTAGTTCCGACACTGCACACGCGGCGGTTCTCTTTCAAGCCCTTGTTTACGGTTTGCACAGCCTTTTCATCAACCCGAAAATACTCCGCATCCATTTTATGTTTCGACAAATCTTCAACATCAATCGTCCTGAACGTGCCAAGTCCTACATGTAAAGTGACTTCAGCAAAATCCACTCCTTTGAGTTCCAAGCGTTTCATTAATTCTTCGCTGAAATGTAGTCCTGCAGTTGGTGCGGCCACAGCCCCCAACTCTTTTGCATAGACGGTCTGGTAGCGGCCGCGGTCGATTTCGTCAGATCCCCTTTCTATATATTTTGGTAGGGGAGTGTTTCCTAATTTTACAAGGTTCTCTTTAAACTCCTCTTCTGTACCATCGAAAAGGAAACGGATGGTCCGTCCTCTTGAAGTGGTATTGTCAACTACTTCAGCGACCAATACTTCTTCTTCATGTTCGTCGAGAAAGTACAGTTTATTGCCGACCCGGATTTTTCTTGCGGGATCAACAAGTACATCCCAAAGTCGCTGTTCAGAATTAAGCTCCCGGAGCAAAAATACTTCGATTTTTGCTCCGGTTTTTTCTTTCCGGCCATACATCCTTGCTGGGAAAACTTTGGTGTTGTTAAAGATCAAGACATCCTCCTCGTCAAAATAATCGAGCATGTCTTTGAATATCTTGTGCTCAATTTTCCCAGTATCTTTGTGCAGTACCATAAGGCGCGACTCATGCCGGTTTTCGGTAGGATATTGAGCTATGTATTTTTCATCAAACGTGTAATCAAATTGCGAAAGCTTTGTCCTCATGGATCTTGCTGGTATTAATGGTTTAGTAAAATCGTATTTTAAAAGCGCGCAAAAATATAAAACTCTAAGGTTTTATAAACTTTTGTTTTACGGATCACGGTATTAAGTTTATTTTTCAGAATCAACCCAATTATCTATTGGGAAATATTAGGGGCTTCAGTAGTATAATTTGAGTTTTGCTGGATTGGCGAATTTTCAATTTAAAAAAGGGAGGTTGAAAGAATAAAATTGAACAATGTAACATTTAACACACAAATACCTAATTGAGTCTTCCTACATTGCGACCTCTTTTTAATAATCGCCCTATATTGAAATGACTATTGAACAAATTTACACTGGCTGCCTGGCCCAAGGTGCTTATTATATTGAGAATGGCGGTGAAGTCGCCATCATTGATCCATTAAGGGAAACAAGCCCTTATTTGGAAAGAGCGCAGAAGGATGGGGCTGTCATCAAATATATTCTTGAAACCCATTTCCATGCAGATTTTGTATCGGGGCATGTTGATCTGGCGAAAAAATCAGGCGCCCAAATCGTCTATGGCCCAAATGCAAAAACTGATTTTGACATAATAGAAGCAATTGATGGTCAGGAGTTTAAGTTGGGGGAGTTGACATTCCGCGTGCTGCATACACCAGGGCACACCATGGAAAGCACCTGTTTTTTGCTATTGGATGAAAATGGAAAGGAATACGCCTTGTTTTCTGGGGATACATTATTCATTGGCGATGTGGGGCGACCCGACCTGGCACAAAAAGGGTTAGACTTAACCATAGAAATGCTTGCCGGTTATCTTTTTGATAGCCTTCGGCAAAAAGTGATGACGCTCCCAGATGATGTTATTGTGTATCCAGCACACGGTGCAGGTTCTGCTTGTGGTAAAAACATGAGTGCGGAAACTTGGAGCACCCTCAAACTCCAGAAACAAACCAATTATGCACTGCGGGCTGATATGACCAAAGAGGAGTTCATTAAAGAAGTAACGGATGGTCTTACGCCACCGCCGCAATATTTTGCTAAAAATGCAAAACTGAATAAGACGGGGTACGATAGTTTTGATAAGGTATTAAAGCGTGGTGTGGTTGCTCTTAATCCCCGTGAATTTGAAGTGGCGGCCAATGAAACTGATGCACTCCTGCTTGATGTGCGTTCAATAGGAGATTTTGGGAGAGGGTTTATCCCAAATTCAATTTTTATTGGGTTGGATGGCAGTTTTGCTCCGTGGGTCGGGGCGTTGATCCCTGATTTGAAACAAGAAATACTCATCATTGCGCCAAAAGGCCGAGAAGCGGAAACCGTGAAGAGGCTTTCACGGGTTGGTTTCGACCATTCCATCGGTTATCTGGATGGGGGAATGGAAGCTTGGCAAGGGGAAGGCAAAGAAATCGACACCATAAACACGATCGATGTGGCAGATTTTGAAAGTGCTTTTAATAATGATGAGAACATTGCCATCCTGGATGTAAGAAAACCAGGCGAATGGTCTAGTGAACATGTGCAGTCTGCACAACATTTTGCACTTGATTTCATCGACAAAAATATGGCAGAAATAAATACGGAAACTAATTATTACATTCATTGTAGAAGTGGTTATCGTTCAACAGTTGCCGCTTCCATTTTGAAAGCACGTGGTTTTGAAAACCTTATTAATGTAAATGGTACATTTGAGGAAATTTCTGCGTCGGCCATCCATACGACTGCGGCCGTTTGCCCGACAACTGGAAAACCGTTGTAGGCAAAAAAGAGTGAGAGAAAAAGGTGACACCTTTTCGAAAGGTGTCACCTTTCGTCCCGTTGAAGAAGTAGTATTTAACAAATCCTAACACCAACTTTAATGAAATACGGCTTTGTAATAGACAACCGCAAGTGTATTGGATGCCACGCCTGCACAACCGCCTGTAAATCAGAGCATGATGTGCCGATTGGCGTTTTCCGGACCTGGGTAAAGCAGGTTGAAAAAGGTGATTTCCCACATACCCGAAGGGTCTTTTCAGTTATGCGTTGCAACCATTGCACCGATGCTCCCTGTGTTGAAATTTGCCCCGTCGAAGCATTATATTTCCGCCCAGATGGTATTGTCGATTTTGACAAAAACCGTTGTATTGGTTGTAAATCCTGCATGCAAGCTTGCCCTTACGATGCACTTTACATCGATCCTGAAACACATACAGCGGCCAAATGTAATTATTGTGCCCACCGTGTGGATATTGGCCTCGAACCAGCTTGTGTTAATGTCTGTCCCGAACATGCGATTATTTCTGGGGACATGGATAATTCAAGTTCTGAAATATCACAACTACTTGGCAGGGAGCAGGTTACAGTGCGAAAAGCAGAAAAGGGAACCAACCCAAACCTCTTTTATATCAATGGCGACTATGCGTCTCTAAACCCAACATCAACAGAAAAACCCAACATCACAATGTGGGGAGAACAGACCCGTGGAGTTGGTCATTTTGCAAAGAACACAGAAAAACTCGCTTTTGAAGGAAATGATTTGGTCACTGCTGCCATGGAAAACAACGGCTCCGCAACCACCGTCAAAGAGTTGAAAAGCACTGAAGGTGGTTTTAAATCGGTGGATGTTTTAATGGGGAAAAACCGCCGGGTATACGATGCTCCCAACAAAGGGCTGCTCTGGGGCTGGGAAGTCTCGACCTATGTGTGGACCAAAGCCATTGCGGCAGGGGCATTTTTGATTCCATTTCTTGCTGTTTTCTTAAATAAGGTGGATTCAGTTTCCAATGAAACCTGGTTATGGGGGATTGGAATATCGATGGTATTTTTGATTCTCACCACCGTTTTCCTTATCAAGGATTTAGACCAGCCAATGCGTTTCTTTTATGTCCTACTGCGGCCACAATGGAAATCCTGGCTGGTAAGGGGAGGATATTCGCTGACCCTGTTTGGAGGATTATTGTCATTGCTGGGCGTGTCCATTTTATTCGATTTGGGGATACCAGTATTACCTTTACTTTGGACCACGGCTGCCCTTGCTGTCCTCACGGCAATTTATACTGCCTTTCTTTTTGCCCAGGCAAAAGGCCGTGATTTTTGGCAAAGCCCAACCTTAGTACTGCACATGCTCGTACACAGCATCATGGCTGGTGCCGCTGCTTTTGGTTTGGTCGAAATGCTGACTGGAAGTACTCTGATTGGAAATGAATTCCTTTCTAATTGTTTGCTGGTGGGGATTGCATTCAACCTGCTGACAATTACCGCCGAACTGGTGACAACCCACCCAACTGCCGATGCAAAAACGGTGGTGAACATGATTACAACAGGCCGTTATTCAAAGCTGTTTTGGACAGGAGTGATATTGGTAGGTAATGTATTACCATTTGCACTTTTGATTGCAGGTATGGATGGTTTGCTGCCTTTGGCTGGAGTTCTTGTGTTATTAGGAATATATTTTACAGAGAAGATATGGGTAGAAGCACCTCAAAATGTGCAATTGTCGTGACATATAGATGGTCGTTTCGTAAAGAGCTTACAATCAGCTACTTGTATATTAAATTTGTCATCTTAAATAATAAATTTCCCCCTCAATCATGGGATATAAGCATAAACCAACATTCATTGAAAAAATAGCCGAGAGCATCGGCCTCATTCCTGACCTTCACAAAGGAGAGGATTACGACCCGCAGGTCAACCGTTTGGAAGGGCCAGGTGATTTGACAGATTACCCACCCCCTGACCAATGGGACGATTGGACAGAATATGAAGCCAAATCTTGGCCAAAGAAAGAGAAGAAGAGTTACTCAATCGTGCCGACCACTTGCTTCAATTGCGAAAGTGCTTGTGGGCTTTTAGCTTATGTGGACAAGGAGACCAACGAAGTCCGCAAATTTGAAGGCAACCCTTGGCATCCCGGCAGTCGGGGCCGCAATTGTGCCAAAGGGCCAGCGACAATCAATCAAATAACAGATCCTGATCGGATTTTGCACCCGTTGAAAAGGGTAGGGGAAAGAGGCTCTGGCAAATGGGAAAAAGTTACCTGGGATGAAGTATTGGATGATATTGCTGGCCGAATTCGGAAAGCACTCCAGGAAGGACGTCACAATGAAGTTGCCTACCATGTTGGCCGACCTGGCCACGAAGGATATATGAACAGGGTATTGCAGGCTTGGGGGATAGACGGGCATAATTCCCACACAAATATTTGTTCGTCGGGTGCTCGGTTTGGATATGCCATTTGGTACGGTTACGACAGGCCATCGCCTGACCATGCCAATGCAAAGGCCATTTTATTGGTATCTGCCCATCTTGAAAGTGGCCATTATTTCAACCCGCACGCCCAGCGCATCATTGAGGGGAAAATGAAAGGGGCAAAACTCATTGTACTTGATCCCCGCTTGTCGAATACCGCCAGTATGGCTGATGAATGGATGCCAACCTATCCCGGAACAGAAGCAGCATTATTGTTGGCCATTGCCCAATTGCTGTTGAAAAATGGCTGGTACAATCGGGATTACATGGAGAATTGGACAAACTGGGCGGCGTATATGGAAAAGGAACATGCTGATAAGCCTCAGACTTTTGAAAGTTTTATTGATACACTGATCGAAACATATGCTGAATTCACGCCAGAATATGCCGAGAAAGAAAGCGGTGTGACAGCAGACCAAGTTGTCAGGGTGGCAGAAATCATTGGTAAAGCAGGCTCAAGGGTCGCTTCGCATAATTGGCGCAGCGCTGGCTCTGGAAACCTCGGTGGGTGGTGCGTGGCTAGGGCGTTGCACTTTATCAATGTCATCATGGGTTCGGTAGGTGCTGAAGGTGGCACTTCGCCAAATTCATGGAACAAGTTCAAACCTTCTTTTTTTGACAATCCACCAGCACAGAAGTTTTGGAATGAACTACATTTTCCAAAGGAATATCCACTGGCCTATTTTGAAATGTCCTTCCTGTTACCTCATTTCCTCAAAGAGGGAAGGGGCTTTATGGATGTGTATTTTTCCAGGGTATTCAACCCTGTGTGGACCTATCCCGATGGCTTCATGTGGATGGAGGCATACAAAGACGAAAAGTGCTTTGGCCTGCACGCTGCCATGACGCCAACTTGGAACGAGTCTGCCTTTTTCGCAGATTATGTACTGCCAATGGGGCTGGCCAGCGAGCGGCACGACATTAATAGTTACGCAACAGACTCGGGAACTTGGATTGCTTTCCGGCAACCTGTTTTACGGGAAAAAGCAAGACGGGACGGCAGGCCGTTCAACTTTACTTACGATGTGAACCCAGGCGAGGTTTGGGAGGAAGATGAATTTTGGATCGAGCTGTCCTGGCGGATAGATCCCGATGGCAGTTTGGGCATTAGAAAACATTTTATTTCGCCATATCGCCCTGGTAAAAAAATCACCATTGACGAATACTACCAATACATTTTTGAACATACCGAAGGCCTGCCCGAAGCTGCTGAGAAAGAAGGGATCAAGCCATTGGATTATATGCGGAAATATGGCGCCTATCATGTCGAAAGATCGGGTTATAATAAAAATCTCAAGGGGCTGAAAGATAAAGACATGGAAGGGGCAGAAGTGGATGACAAGTCTGGCACCATCTCCAAAAACAATAAAACCATTGGTGTGATGCACAATGAAAAACCCGTAAAAGGATTCCCGACAGAATCTGGAAAAAACGAGTTTTTTAGCCAAACGATGGTTGACTGGAAATGGCCAGAATATGCCATACCTACTTATATAAAGAGCCATATTCACGAAGAAAATATGGATCGCTCGAAAGGGGATTACCCTTTGGTGCCGACATTCCGGTTGCCGACTCTGATCCACTCACGCAGCGGTAATGCAAAATGGCTGTATGAAATTGCCAACCGCAACCCGATCTGGATGCACACTTCTGATGCAGAGAAATTTGGGGTAAAAACTGGTGACTTGTTGCGCATCAATACAGACATAGGTTACTTCGTGGACAAGGTTTGGGTGACAGAGGGGATGCGGCCAGGAGTCGTTGCCTGTTCACACCACTTAGGGCGATGGCGCCGACCACAAGACCCTGCAGGAAATCGGTGGGGAACAGCTACTGTTTCCATAACCGATGATGGTAAAGGAGGTTGGAAGATGAAGCAACTCGCTGGAATACAACCATTTAAGTCGGCTGATAATGACAGCGCCCGCATATTCTGGAGTGATGGAGGAGTGCATCAAAATATCACATTTCCTGTACATCCTGATCCAATTTCAGGGATGCACTGCTGGCATCAAAAAGTCCGTATCGAAAATGCACATCCGACCGATGAATACGGCGACGTATTTGTCGATACCAATAAGAGCATGAAAATCTACCGGGAATGGTTGGCTATGGCCAGGCCTGCACCTGGGCCAGGTGGGCTGCGAAGGCCGCTCTGGATGAAACGCGCTTTGAAGCCTGATGAGGAGACTTATTATATTAAGGAATGATAAAAGAGGAGGTATAACAGCCTCCTTATTTATTATCACACAAAAGAGTATTGCAATGTGGAATACAACTGCCAAATAATAATTGTAGTAAGTTTGGTTAAAATAAATAGTAATGAAAACAATGTTCACGCTCGCTTTTTCCCTTTTCTTCTTCATTTTATATGCTCAGCCTGGTGTTATTTGGAGTACTGGTGCTACAAATAATCAAGGTGTATCTTCTTTTTCCACCAAATTAATTTCAATAGATTTAAATGGAAATATCATTGCATTGAACCATAAATCTAATGGACGTCAAAATATCTGGTTAAGTAAAATAGCACCCGATGGTGAATTACTTTGGGACGTTGAGTTTGATGGAGATGCAGGATTACTAGATGAAGGTTATGACCTTACTTTTGATAATAATAACAATATAATTATTCATGGAATAACACAAACAAAAGACTTTGTTGAAGATGTATATTTTGGAGAATATAAGCCTATTACATTAAAATTTGATCCAAATGGTCAATTGATTTGGGAAGCTGTCATTCCTGTTCAAGAATGGTTCGAAGCCCCCATTGCAAATTCAGTTATTGTGGATGATAATGGTAATTGCTATGTAACAGGTCAAATCAGAGATACAACAGGATCAAACTATGCAGCCTATTTGACTAAATATGCCGGAGATGGAAATAAGGAATGGGAAGTTTTTGAACCAAATGATTCTTTTACTACCATCGGGTTAAAATTAAATTTTCTTGGAGACTCTATTCGTCTCAGGAGTCATACCTATAATTCAGATTTAGATGAAAAATACCTCAACACAATAACTTATGATTTGGATGGAAACTTATTAAATAAGTATTCAGAAGAGACCGCCTCATGGTACTCTACCGTGAAAATGGAGGAGGATATAGCTGGTAATTTTTATTTCCAGTCAGGAAAATCTGTTTTCAAATATAATCAATTCAGCGAATTATTATGGCAATATAATGAAGTGCCAATTGATGGAAATAACAGCCACATAATGGATATGAAAATTGATGATGAGTCCAACGTGTATTTGACTGGTGCTAATGAGGGTATGTTCACTCTTAAACTAGATAGTAATGGTGATTTACTTTGGAAAACATATAATCCATTATCTACTTCAGGGAGACATATGGATGTCGATGATTTTGGAAATACAGTGGTTGGCTGTGAACGATATAATTTTGATTCAGGGATTTTCTCAATCAACTTGGTAAAATATGATCCAGATGGAAATGAATTGGCTTCCCTTATTTATTCTAATGCCAGAATCCATGATTTATTAGTTTATGATGAAATGTCTTTCCTTACATATATTGTGGATATTGGCGTACCACCATATTATAAAGTCCAGAAGTATGATTTGATTTTATCAGATGATGATGAATCACCTGAAATACTTCATCTATTTCCCAATCCGGCTAATGAATCTATAACTATTACTTGGGA
The DNA here is from genome assembly GCA_029263015.1 of Saprospiraceae bacterium. GTDB lineage: Bacteria > Bacteroidota > Bacteroidia > Chitinophagales > Saprospiraceae > UBA6168. Next base: position 20,945 of record JAJCYI010000063.1, read on the forward strand.
TGATAAAGATGTTCATCGGGGTGAAATAAGTCTGTATAATTTACAAGGTCAATCTGTTTTCAAACAAAACACATTAATATCAAGTGGGCAAACTATTGATCTGCCAAAGCTTAATACAGGTATTTATTATCTTAAAATCAATTCAGATTCAAGGATCTACCAAAGTAAATTAATAATCGAACAATAATTGGAAGGGTGTGGTCAATTTATATTAAAAAAGATGAACGGCAAAGCCGTTCACCTTTTTTAATATACAGCCTCAAGAGTATTTTCAAGTAGTTAGCGTTGACAATTTTTTAATAGTTGTCAACGCTAAGATTATGTTCATCTAACCATTCCATTAAGCTTTCCTCTGTGAACATTTTGTCACTTCCTTCTAATCTTGCCCGTATTTTGCCAACCAATTTTGGATCGATATAAGTGGGGTTTTGGGTAAATGAATTTTTAATAAAAATCACTAAGTCTGCTATTTTTTCATCCGTCAATTCCGGGTTATTTTTTATGCCGGGCATGACCAGATTCATGTCGTATTTTAATCCATTAACTTGTACTGGACCTTTTAATCCTTGTAACATTATTGCAATCATTTTTTCTGGTGGGCCTGTTACATACTCGGAAGGATAGAGCGGCGGGGCCAATTGTGGATTTCCTTTGCCATCTTGTCCATGACAGGAAGAGCAATATGTATTGTATAATTGAAATCCTTTGGTACGATTGTCTAAAAATGTTTTAGTTAATAATTGCGGGGCTTTTATCTCATTGTTTTTTTTACTGGCGATGGTTTGAGAAAGCATGTTATAAATGGAATCAGATTTTAGGTATTTTATATTTTTATAATAATAGTCTTCTTTTCCGTTAATGCCACTGATGAGTGCTTCGCAAAAGATAGGTCCGTTACTGTATTTATTGGCTAATATTGACCAGGCATTATTAGATTCTGGAGAACTTGTTTTTCCTAAAATATGACATAGGTGCAGGTCGATTGATGGTGATTCAAAAGTAATGGCTTTATTAATTATCGGCAGAATGTTTTCAAATTCGTTGACATAGTCATTGGCCAATAATATGCATTGGGTTATAACTCTTTGGTTTTGAGTGCCTTGGGCAACCTTTTTTAAGGATTCAATATTCAAAATGTCTAATCCTTCCATGGTTCTGAGAGCATGAATTTGGCCAATTGGATTGTTTGTGTCCAATGCTAATCCTATCAGATTTTGCATTAGACTTATGTCTTTAGAAAATACAATTTCTTTTTGTGCCAATATCCTTAATTCTCCGTTTTTGTGCTTTAGTAAAGGCACGAAATCAATTGGTTCATATTTTGAACAATCAATGGTTTTCTCATTTTCGATTCCCTTAAACATTACTTTGTAAATCCTGCCTTTTCCATTTGCCTTTTCCAATTTTTTTTCTAATATTTTCTCTCTTAAATAACTCGTCATATAAGCCCTGTGCTGGATCACTCCTTTTCTTAAATCAAGGATATATAATGCACCATTTAATCCTGTATATAGATTAATAGGACGGAAGGTTTCGTCTTTGGAAATTAAAAATTCTTTTTCTTCATAAGCCTGCAATGCTGTAATTTTAATATTATCATTTTTTAGTAAGAACCGCTTTATTAAATTTACTTCCGGACCACAGACAAACGCATTTCCATAATATTCATTTGGTAATTGATTGCCCCGATAAATCAATGGCCCACAAGCAGAAGTAAAATTGATGAGCATGTTGTTTTCATCCAAAACCCCTTCCTCGTACCCTCGGTTGACAGCTGTTGCTTGATAAGGGAATACTCTTCGGTTTATTGCAATTTGCTGTCGATGCCCATATTCGACCTTTTGATTAGGGTGTTGGGTTAACACATTTGGCATCATGTAATCACCCGTCAATGGGTTGCTGTTGTCATTGTAAAAAAGCTTTCCAAAATCGTCGTTGGTTAATCCCCATTGGCCGCGGGCAGTAGTGGCCTCTTTGAACCATATTCCATCCTTCATTTTGTATCGGGCATTTGATTTGGCACTGTAAATCCAATTATCGAGGTTGTAAAGCAGTGCATTTGGCTGGTGTTCAATATTGCCTCCAATGACATAAAGAGAATCGATAAGCACCTGGTTGCCGGGCCTGTCATTTTCGATAGAAGTCCACCAAAGGTTTGTGCCTTCTGAATAGAGCAAGCCGTTATAGGCGAAAAGCAAAGTCCTGGGAGCTATTAATTTATCAAGGAATATGAAGCGGTTGTCCATCTTTCCATCTTCGTCCTCATCGGAAAGAACGACGATTTTACCATCTGGTAAATCCTCGCCAGAGCCGTTAATGTCACGCATATATCCTGGCAGTTCCACCACCCAGATTCTACCTTTTTTATCGAATTGCATGGCTACCGGTGAATCCAGTAATGGTTCAGCAGCAATTAGTTCAATATTAAAACCCTCTTCCAGGATAAATTCAGAAGTATTAATAATCGAGCTATTGTCTTGTTTACAGGAATGAATAAAAAAATAAAATAGTATTATTAAAACCGAGGATAAAAATCTTGAATTCATAATGTTTCAAAGTTGGTTCTTGGACAAATCCCGTGGTAAGTCGTGGGTTGATAATCAGACATTTACCTGAAAACGGTTTTAACGGTTTTGGGTTCTCCACGGGATTTGTCTAAAAGCCGTAAAATTTAAAGAATAAGGAGAATCAATTATCATTCAAATTAATCACGGAAACGGTGGGGTCGCTTTTTTGGCGTTCATTTTCAAGCCCGTTGGTTTTTATTTTTATATTCCGCCATTTTACTTTTTTCCCTTCCTGTTCTTTTCTTTGTATGCTGTGTACTTGAAATGCTATAAAACCTTCGGCGGTCATGTCGTCAATTAAATTGGCGCACAGAATCCCATTGACCCAAGTTTTTAATTCATTCCCAATGGCTTCAATACGGTAATGATTCCACTTATTATTGATCCATGCCTTCTGTCCTTTTGGATTGTCAGTCAGCGGGTATAACCAACCCCGTCTTGATTCGTCATATATGCCTCCTGCCCATTTTCGGGGGCTTGTTTCTATTTCAACCTGATAGCCATGTACTGCTCCGTTATGGTACTTGGCTTTGGACAGGCTACGTATCTGAACGCCAGAATTTAGTCCAGTGTCAATTTTTACTTCAAATTCAAGGATGAAATTGCCATAGTTTATTTTCGTTGCTAAAAAACTATTCGGTGTACCATATTTAGAAATGCCGACCAGTTTTTTCCCTTTTATTTTATAAGTGCCTGAACCGTTCAATTGATGGAAATCGTTGGCTTTTTTCTTAGTAATTAAATAAGTCCAACCATCTTGAGAAAAAGTATTTGAAGAATAAAAGGAAACTAAGAATAGCGCGATCAATGGGTAGAAATATTTCATTTTAATAAATTATAAATTGTGGACAACCACAATAAGTAGGGAAATTAATCATGCCTATCAAAACATCAAAATGAATCCTTGAAAAGCTAGTGAATTAGCAATAAAAAAGTGAATAGGCAAACACCCATTCACTTTTTATCAAACAATATTATCGGTCGCCACAAATAGCGTCCGAAGACCGATTTATCCAACCAACTCTCCTGCCAACGCTTGGCGCATTGTCTCTCCAATACTCGCCGGAGAATCCACCACATGAATTCCGCAAGATGCCATGATTTTCATTTTTGCTGCAGCAGTATCGTCCGCACCACCGATGATCGCACCGGCATGCCCCATCGTGCGACCAGCAGGTGCTGTTTGTCCGGCGATAAAACCAACCACAGGTTTTGTTCCATATTGTTTCACATATTCGGCAGCTTCTGCTTCCATGCCACCGCCAATTTCGCCAATCATAACTATGCCATCCGTTTCTGGGTCGTTCATTAGCAATTGAACTGCTTCCTTGGTAGTGGTTCCAAGGATCGGGTCACCACCGATGCCAATGCATGTTGATTGCCCCATACCGGCTTTGGTCACTTGGTCAACTGCTTCATAAGTTAGTGTGCCAGAGCGACTTACGATGCCAATCCTACCAGGCTTATGGATGAAGCCTGGCATGATGCCGCATTTAGCGCCTCCTGGTGTCATCACGCCTGGGCAATTTGGACCTATAAGGCGACAGGCAGGTTTGTCTTCGAGGTAGGCTTTTACTTTTATCATATCCTGAACGGGGATTCCTTCTGTAATACAAATGATTACTTTAATGCCTGCCTCAGCAGCTTCCATGATGGCGTCCCCAGCGAATGGAGGTGGAACAAAAATGACAGAAACATCAGCATTGGCCTCCTTGACGGCTTGTTCAACGGTATTGAAAACAGGTCGGTTGAGGTGTTGCTGACCACCTTTTCCAGGGGTAACACCTCCAACGACATTTGTTCCATATTCTATCATTTGGGTCGCATGGAAAGTACCTTCCTTCCCTGTGAAACCTTGAACTATAACATTTGAATCTTTAGTAACTAATACGGCCATTTAAGTTTTGAGTTTTGAGTTTTGAGTATCACATGAGTGGGTATTTCTAATCACTAATCACAATTCTACTAATCATCTTTTTCAATTACAAACACTTCCTCGTCAGATTTGTGCATTTGGTATTTCTCCCTCGCAAATTGCTCTTTGTTTGCCTCAATATCGTACCTGTCCTGTTCGGCTTGCTCGATTTCTTTTTCAAAATAGGCCTTGTCTTCTTCAAGGCTGTCAACTGAGTTTTTTAACTTGATTTGTGTCCAAAGGTCATGCTTGTCAACAAAAGCCATAAGGAAAATAAAGATCGCTAGCACAATTAAATACTTGTTCCGCAATGGTGCGGGTAGTTGTTTGAATAATTGTTGAAAAGGAGATGGAGCAGGCATAACTAAATGGTTGGATGGCTGAATGATTGAATGGTTTTAAGCCTGATTGCTATCAAACCATTTAATCATTTGTCCATTTATAAAATCTCTTTGCCAGGGTAGTGTCCAGATTCTCCAAGCTCTTCTTCGATCCGCAAAAGTTGATTGTATTTTGCGATTCGGTCGGAACGGGAAGCAGAGCCTGTTTTTATTTGTCCCGTGTTCAAAGCAACAGCAAGATCTGCAATAGTGGTGTCTTCCGTTTCGCCGGAACGGTGGCTCATCACGCTTGTATAAGCATTTCGATGGGCGAGATCCACGGCATTAATAGTTTCTGTCAAAGTACCGATCTGATTGACTTTTATTAGGATCGAGTTGGCAATGCCTTTGTCAATGCCTTGCTGCAAACGTACAGTATTTGTGACAAATAGGTCGTCACCAACGATCTGTGTTTTTTTGCCGATGGCCTTAGTCAGCGCCTTCCAGCCTTTCCAGTCGTTTTCGTCCATTCCATCTTCAATGGAAAAAATAGGGTATTTGTCACACCATTCCTTCCAAAAGCTTACCATTTCTGTTGGGGTCAGTTTTTCACCTGTCGATTGATGGAAATGATAGACATTGTCTTCTTTAACATAAAATTCAGATGCAGCAGCATCCATTGCAATAACCATATCCTCGCCAGGCCTGAACCCCGCAATCTCAATCGCCTGAATTACTGTTTCGATGGCTTCAACATTCGATTTCAGGTTAGGCGCAAATCCTCCTTCATCACCAACGTTGGTGGAATGCCCTTTCTTTTTGAGTACAGATTTTAAATGATGAAAGACCTCAACACCCATTCTCAGTCCTTGTGAAAATGTTTCAGCACCGACTGGCATAATCATAAACTCTTGGAAATCTATGCTGTTATCGGCATGGGAACCACCGTTCAAAATATTCATCATGGGCACCGGCAGTACATGAGCATTGGCGCCACCCACATAGCGATAAAGCGGCAGATCAGATTCATCTGCTGCCGCTTTTGCAATTGCTAGCGAAACACCAAGAATGGCATTGGCCCCTAATCGACTTTTATTGGGTGTGCCATCTATTTCATTCATCATGTCATCGATGTACCGTTGATCGGAGACTTCCTCTCCAATGAGGTGGTCAGCAATGATTTCTTCTACATTGGCACAAGCATTTTTTACGCCTTTTCCAAGGTATCGGCTCTCATCGCCATCTCTAAGTTCGACTGCTTCATGGGCCCCGGTTGAGGCACCAGAAGGGACAGCAGCTCTGCCAACAAAACCTGTTTCCGTCAAAATTTCAACTTCAATAGTAGGATTGCCTCTTGAATCGAGGATTTCCCTCGCAATTACATCTATGATTGCACTCATTTTATTTTGTGATTATTTAGTGAACAGTGATTACTTGATTACTTGATTAGTGATTAGTTGCGTGCTTGCAGGTTAAATGGGTTTATGGGATGCTGAACAATTCGGGTATTAAATCGAAAATGATAATTTGAAAACTCAATAACTCAATAACTCAATAACTCCATAACTCATAACTCATAACTCATAACTCATAACTCATAACTCATAACTCATAACTCAGCCCCCACTATCATTTCAATAAATTGGTCAAATAGATAACGGGCATCATGTGGGCCGGGAGAAGCTTCAGGGTGGTATTGGACCGAAAATGCATTCTTGTTATTTATCTTGATTCCTTCCACCGTATTGTCATTCAGGTTTACATGGGTGATTTCAATTTTATCCTTATGTAAGTCTAAGGCTTCGGGGCTTACCCCAAAACCATGGTTTTGGCTAGTAATTTCGCTTTTGCCAGATACAAGGTTTTTTACTGGATGGTTGATGCCTCGATGGCCATGATGCATTTTATAGGTTGTAACGCCGACCGCTTGCGCCAGAATCTGGTGCCCCAGGCAAATGCCAAATAGTGGTTTGTTTTCTGCTAAGATTGATTTGGCTGTTTCTGTAGCGTAGTCCATGGGGGCTGGGTCACCAGGGCCGTTGGAAATAAAATACCCATCCGCTTTCCATGTTTTTATTTCAGCATATGGTGTTTGAGCTGGGAATACTTTTAGGTAGCAGCCTCTCTCAACCATGCAATTCAGGATGTTCCTTTTCACCCCTAAATCAAGGACGGCAACTTTATATTTTGCATCTGAATTGCCCATCATATATGGCTTTTCAGTTGTTACTTTACTTGCGAGTTCCAATCCGGCCATACTTGGAACTTTAAATAGTTGGTTCTTAAGTTCCTCTAAGTCAAGGGTTTCTGAAGAAATGATTGCATTCATTGCTCCTTTACTGCGGATATGCCGAACAATGGCACGTGTGTCAACATCTGAGATGCCTACTAATTTTTCATCTTCAAAATATTTTTGGATTGATTCAGTGGCCATTGTGCGACTGTATTGCCAAGTAAAGTTTTTGCAGACCAACCCAGCAATTTTAATATCTGTAGATTCGGCTTCTGAAATGCGGGTGCCATAATTCCCGATATGTGCATTGGTCGTTACGAGTATTTGACCAAAATAAGAAGGGTCGGTAAATACCTCTTGATAACCTGTCATCCCAGTATTGAAGCATACTTCGCCTGTGGTCGTTCCGATCTTGCCGGCAGCGTTTCCATAAAATACAGTGCCATCCTCTAGTAACAATACGGCGGGAACTTGTTGCATGAATTACAATTTGAAAATAAAAAATTGAGAATTGAAAATGTACTTTGACACCATGTCAAGCTTTTCAGTTATCAACTTAATTTTGGACAATAAATGAGGTTTTGGATACGTGCAATCGCCAGTCCAAATGAAACTAATTTTGAAGGATAAAATGTGTTTGAAAAAAAAGATATTCACTTAAGCTCTGAATTTGATAAATAGGGTGTGATTAGAGCAGGTGCAAAGGTATGACAAGGGAGATAAATTCAGTTGGAATGTGGATAAAAAAACAAAAGGGCGGCTGCCGCTAAGCATACCGCCCTTTTAAAAAGGTATTGGATTGCGATCATTTTAATTTGAAGTCATACCGAATGGTCCCACATTGCTTGTCAATAGAACCACTGTTAAATCTATATTTTTTTGCGTTTGAAATGGCTATCCGTTTTAAACTGGAATTAGCTGTAGTAGAACCTGATTGTGTGTATTCGGCACTGATTACTTTTCCGTTTTTGTCAACGCAGACATATACTACTACGACACCAGTTTTTTGTGAATTGTCTTTTGGGGGAGATGGCCGTTTGTAACCTCTTCCGCTCAATCCACCCCCTACAGTACCCGATCCAGTGCTTATTCCAGATAAAGCTCCAGCGTTCGGGTCGCCGCCTGGGTCGCCTTGATTGCCAGGCTTGCCCGTATTGCCTTTTCCGTCGCCCTTCCCGCCGCCAAGTCCGCCTGAAATGAGCGCTTCAAGCTCTTTCCTTTTGCGGTCTTCTTCCGCTTTTTTTGCAGCTGCTTCATTAGCCTTTTTCACTTCTGCGGCTTTGCGAATACGTTCTTTCTCGGCACGTGCTCTTTCATCGGCTTCGCGTTGTTTCCTTTCTTTTTCCTTTTTCTTCTTCAAGGCTGCTGCCGCAGGGTCTTCTGTTTTCTTCACCTCTTTTTTTGGTGCAGGGTCAGGCTTGGTTTCTTTTTTTGGTGTTGGTTTGGATTCTTCAGTTGGAGGAGGAGTTTCTTCTTTTTCAGGAGTTGGCTCTTCCACAGGAGGAGCTGGCTCTCCTTTAGGTGCGTTTTCATCACCTTGTCCTACATCAGGGATGCCGAGGTTGACTAAAATGCCTCCGGGTTCAGGAGGGGGGGTTTGCCATGAAACACCAAATAAAGCCAATAGTACGATGGCGATAGTATGGAATATCACGCTGAAAATCAGCCCTTTACGCCTGTTTTTTTCTTCGTTTGCATTTGCCATGATAAGTGATTTAAATAAACAAAAAGTAAAATAAAAAAAGGCAAAAGTAAAAAGTGTGCCTGTCTAAAGAACGATGCTGCCATGCAGGACTATTCCACAAAACGCTGTTTTATTAATAAAATTACCGACTTCAAAGCGTCCTGTCCAATAACATGCTGCTCACTCTTCCGCAGCCAATATTGCATTGATCTCGTATTTCATTGCAATGTTCATTATGTAGGCGACATGCTTGATCGGTGTATTTGCTTCTGGCGAGATGGTAATGTCCAATTGTTTTGAACTGTTTGCTGCTTGTTTTCCCAATTTTGAATCTAAATCAAAAGGTGTGATCCTTTTGCCATTAAGGTAAAAGCGTCCATTTCGGTTGACCTTTACATCTGGAGTTTTGGAATTCGTTTCAATTTTGGAACGGGTAGTGCCTGGTAATTTTAAATTTAAAGAACTCGGGGCAACTACTGCAGAGTTCAGCATGAAAAATATCAGCAATAAAAAAATCATGTCCGTCAAAGACGCCATGCTGAATTCAGAACTGATTTTATTTCTTTTTTTTAAAGCCACAACTTTAAATTTTTGAGTTTCGATCAACCTTCTTCTACTTCCTGAGTGGCTAGGATTGCTCTAACCCTCATCCTTCCGGCTATCTGAATCACGTCAACGACCTTCTCGTAAGGGATGTCTTTGAATGCGGCGATGGTAATGGTGAAATCTTTTGGGTTGCCCAATGTTGATTTTTCACTGCGCAATGCCGATTCCAAAGATCTTACTGTTTTGGCTTCCCCATTAATGCGGTACCTACCGTCTTCCCCGATTTCAACGACCACGGAAACTGGTGCAACTGTTTTTGAATCTGACTCTGGCAATTCAAAAGGGGAAATTTTTACCAACTTGGAAGTCAGCACAAAGAAGATCAGCAACAAAAAAATCACATCCGTCAGCGATGCCATGCTGAACTCCGAACTTCTTTTATTTCTTCTTTTTAAACCCACGACTTTGAGTTTTGAGTTTTGAGTTGGGAAGTTTTGAGTTGGAGCATTACTCAGAACTCATAACTCCCCAACTCAAAACTTTTATGCAGTTGGCTCTTGTAAGAGATCCATGAATTCAGTGGTGTAGCGCTCCATTTGATAGACCACTTTTTCCACTTTTGAAACAAGGAGGTTATAGGCAATAAAGGCAAAGATACCGACCGTCAGGCCAATTGCGGTGGTAATTAATGCTTGGTATATACCATCAGCCAATGATTGGGGGGATACGTTTGTCTCCTGTGCCATGTTCATAAAGGCGAGGATCATGCCCGTTACCGTTCCAAGGAAACCGATCATCGGGGCAGCACCCGCGATACTTGCCAGGGTGGAAAGGTTCTTTTCCAGTTTGAAAATTTCGAGGTTGCCGACATTTTCAATGGCAGCATCAATGTCGCGCAAAGGTTTGCCGATGCGGGCGAGTCCTTTTTCGACCATCCTTGCCACAGGGGAATCCGTGTTTTGGCAAAGGGAACGGGCTGCTTGGATATTGCCTCCGCTCACATTTGCCCGAATGTTGTTCATGAAATTCTGGTCAACTTGGCCAGATTTCTTGATGGTCAAATATCGCTCGATGAAAATGTAGAGTGCTATCACAGAAAGGATTAATTCCACCAGCACAATGACGATTCCTATTGTTCCGCCCGAAAACATCAGGTCAAGAATGGACATGGATTCGGTTGTACTTTCAATATCTGTGACTTGCAGGAATAATGTGTTGATGAACATATAAGTCAGTTTTTTTCTCGTATGCTTCCTGGGTTTTCTACCAGGCCGGAAATTTTGATCCGGGTTGCGAGGCGTTGAAACGAAGAAGATTTTTGTTTAAGTGTAAAATCGGCGGGAAAGTTATTGTTTTTTATTATAAACCAGCGTTTTACGTAGTCATTAATAATATCGATGTTGGTAAATAATTGTATTTTGAACAAACCTTGGTATATATTGTATTGACTCTTTACGGTGTTGGGCAAGTAATGTTCACGACTTCATCAATTTGGTTTATGAGGCGTTTTGGAATATACGCGGGATTATTACATTTGCAGAATTTAGCGAATATTCGCTAAATTATTTTCATTTCAATATTTGTCTTTGATGAGTTGGTGATGTGACTGCTCTTCATGTGCATTTTCCTAACTGACTTTCAATTACTATTTCACAATACACAAAATGAGAAGAATCAGAAAAGTTGCAGTACTTGGTTCTGGTGTTATGGGTTCAGGCATAGCCTGCCATTTTGCCAATATCGGCCTTGATGTAATGATGTTGGATATTGTCCCACGGGACTTAGCTGAAAACAAAAACGCAAGTTCAACTGCTCGCAACGATGTCGCCCAAAAGGCCTTAAATGCAGCAATTAAATCCAAGCCTGCACCACTGTATGATAAGAAATTCGCGTCGAGGATAAAGTTAGGGAATTTTGAAGATGATTTTGAAAAAATAGGCGAATGTGATTGGATCATTGAGGTGGTTGTGGAACGTTTGGACATCAAGAAAATAATATTTGATAGCGTTGACAAATTTCGCAAACCAGGATCGTTGGTCACTTCCAACACATCGGGCATTCCCATTCATTTAATGTTGGACGGGAGAAGTGAGGATTTCAAGAAGAACTTTTGTGGTACCCATTTTTTCAACCCTCCACGTTACATGAGGCTGTTCGAAATTATTCCGTCACCCGAAACGGATCCTGAAGTGATTGCCTTTTTTATGCATTATGGTGATAAGTATTTGGGAAAACAGACTGTGCTTGCTAAAGATACGCCTGCATTTATTGCCAATAGGGTCGGGGTATATGCCATGTCAAAAATATATCAACTCACCACCGAAATAGGCTTGGGCATTAAAGATGTGGACAAGTTAACCGGCCCAGCGATCGGTCGCCCTAAAACTGGAACTTTCAGGTTGGGGGATTTGGTGGGGCACGACACTTCTGCAAAAGTAATCCAGGGCATTAAGGATAACTGCCCTGACGACGAACAGGCAGGGGCACTTGGAATTCCAAAGTACTACCAGTTCCTATTGGACAACAATTTTTTAGGTAACAAAACGGGCCAAGGGTTTTATAAAAAAACAAAAGAGAGGGACGAGAATGGACGCCCCGTTATTCTTTCTTTAAACTTGGAAACGCTCGAATACGAAATACCTCCGAAAACAAAACTCCAAAGCCTTGCCATTGCCAAGCAGACTGAAAATGTTGAGAAAAGGATCAGGGCCATTTTCAATTCTGATGACAAAGGTGGGGAGCTGATCAAGAAGTCTTTTTCCGGCCTGTTCGCATATGTTTCAAACCGCATTCCTGAAATAGCTGACAACACCTATAGTATTGATGACGCTCTGAGAGCAGGTTTTGCCTGGGACTTTGGCCCATTCGAGTATTGGGATATAATTGGTCTTAAAAATGGTGTTGACTCAGCAGAAGCGCAAGGAGAGAAAATTGCTGATTGGGTCAAAGAGATGATCGCGGATGGCGCCGAATCATTTTACAAAACTGAAAATGGCAAACGATTATGTTACGATGTAACATCGAAGTCGTACAAACCAGTGCCTGGCACAGAAGGATTAATCATTTTGGATACCCTTCGGGAAAATGTCCCTGTTTACAAAAACTCCGAAGTGGTGTTGCATGACATCGGCGATGGAGTGCTTTGTCTTGAATTCATCAGTAAGGCGAACTCAATTGGAGAAGGTGTACTACGAGGCATGAACGAAGCCATACAAATTGCAGAAGAAGGTGATTGGAATGGCCTGGTAATAGGCAATAATGCCAAGAATTTTTCAGTCGGGGCCAACCTGATGATGATTGGTATGATGGCATATGAGCAGGATTTCGACCAATTGAACATGGCAGTAAAATTGTTTCAGGACTCGGTGATGCGATGCCGTTTTTCAAGCATTCCTGTGGTGATCGCTACACAGGGGTATGTATTTGGAGGGGCATGTGAGACGTTGATGCACTGTGATTCAGCATTCTGTGCTGCTGAGAGTTATGTTGGTTTGGTAGAGGTTGGAGTTGGTTTGATCCCAGGTGGTGCAGGCACCAAAGAGTTTGCCGTTAGGGCATCTGATGCCTTTTTTGCAGGAGATGTTCAAGTACCGACTTTGATAGAAAAATTCAAAACCATTGCGCTTGCCTCTGTCGCCACTTCCGCCTATGAAGGTTACAAGCTTGGCTACCTTCAGCACGACAAAGACCACGTGGTTATGAATACCCAACGAAATATTGCGGAAGCAAAAGCCAAAGTTCTTGAACTAGCTGATGGATATGTCCAGCCCATCATGCGGGAAGATATTCTGGTGATGGGTCAGGGTGGTTTGGCTACTCTTTATGTTGCCGCTAACGAACTCAAACTCGGAAAATACGCCAGTGATCATGATATTAAAATTGCCAAGAAAGTAGCTTGGGTGCTTTGCGGTGGTGATCTGACGGGACAACAAAAAGTATCAGAACGATATTTGGTTGATTTAGAGAGAGAGGCGTTTTTGAGTTTGTGTGGTGAGCAGAAGACTTTGGAAAGGATCCAGCACATGTTGACGACTAACAAGCCGTTGAGGAATTAGATTTTATCAATCATTAATCAAAAATCATCAATCAAAATATGGAAGCATATATCGTAAAAGCATATCGTTCCGCAGTTGGCAAAGCCAAAAAAGGCGGTTTCCGGAATTATCGTTCCGATGACTTAGCAGTAGATGTCATTGAGCATTTGATAAAAAATACACCTGAGCTTGACCCACAGCTCGTGGACGATCTCATTGTCGGCTGCGCCAATCCAGAAGGGGAACAGGGCCTGCAAATTGGCAGGATGATCTCCGTCAGGGCATTGGGCAAACCAGTCCCTGGTATGACAGTGAACCGCTACTGTGCTTCTGGCCTGGAAACCATTTCCATTGCCGTTGCAAAAATCCGTGCTGGTATGGGACAATGTTTCATCGCTGGTGGCACAGAAAGCATGAGCATGATCCCGATGACTGGTTACAAAATGTCTCCAAGTTATAAAGTGGCCAGCACAACCCCCGAATATGTAACAGGCATGGGGAACACTGCTGAAGCAGTTTCAGAAAAATATGGTATCAGCCGGGAGGCTGCCGATGAGTTTTCTTACAACTCACATGTAAAAGCAGCAAATGCCATTGACAGTGGAAATTTTAATGATGAAATCGTCCCCGTTACCGTGAAAGAGATCTTTGTAAAAGACAACAAGCGTCAAGAAATGGAGCATACCGTGAAAATGGATGAAGGAGTTAGGAGGAGCACGACCGTGGAGGCTTTGTCAAAACTCCGTCCAGTTTTTAAAAATGGTGGTGTCGTTACTGCTGGCAATTCTTCCCAGACTTCCGATGGTGCATCCTTTGTTTTGGTAATGAGCGAAGATATGGTGAAGCAATTGAACCTGGAGCCGATTGCCAGGTTGGTCTCGTGTTCCGTAGCAGGTGTCGAGCCAATGTACATGGGCATTGGGCCGTGTGCCGCCATTCCAAAAGCACTGAAACAAGGTGGACTGAAACTCAGCGATGTTGAACAGATCGAATTGAACGAAGCCTTTGCTGTTCAGGCCCTGGCGGTAATTCAGGAGGCTCATTTGAACCCAGAAATAGTGAATGTAAATGGAGGTGCTATTGCGCTTGGCCATCCCTTGGGTTGCACTGGTGCAAAACTTTCCACCCAGCTTTTTAATGAAATGCGCCGCCGAAAGCAGAAGTACGGCATGGTTACCGCTTGCGTTGGTGGCGGGCAGGGGATTGCGGGGATTTACGAGATGTTGAATTGATTATTATGGGATTGGTTTTTCAGTCCGTTTTGGATTAAATTTGTATTTACAAATTTACTATGGCAAAAGATAAGTAGTCGAGGTTAAATAGTTTCCTGTTTTTAGCGAGGTTATTTTTATTTTGAATAAGGCAAAAAAATGGAGCATAGTTGATTACGTGATATTTTTTTAACGCAATTCAAAGTCAAAAGAAGCCGATAAAAGCGGAAA
>JAJCYI010000064.1 GCA_029263015.1 Saprospiraceae bacterium
TCTTTTTCCTGAAAACCAACGCTTTAGGCGCTGTCTTCGAATTAACTCAGTCATTTATCCCGATAAATTCTTTCGTTAATTCTGTGCCATCATCCTAAATCATTGATTCTCAGTTCAAACAAAAACTAGACAAGCTCTAAGGTGTTTTGATTTTTTGGAGCGTCTTTATACCAATAAACCATAAACCAGTAGACCGATTTCCTTTTCAGTTATGGATTCATCGCAACCCTAAGTTAAAAATTTGATTCGAAATTCATTTGAATGAGTCTTAAAGGGTGTATTTCAAAATGTCGGTGGAAACGTAGGCCGGATTTCCCAATCCGCCCTGTTTACAGCCGGATTGGGAAATCCGGCCTACCTTCTTACTGACATTTTGAAATACACCCGTCTTAAATGACAGTTCAAGGGGCTGGATTGTTGAAGCGCGACAGTCCGTTCAAAGACATATGTAGCTGAACATCAATAACTCACTGAAGTTACGCACAATTCTGATTCATCTCAACGATGCATCATCAAGCATTACTTTTTGCGGGTGGTCCGCCTGTGTACTGTTTGAGCGGAGCGAGTTTACTAAGGCAAGCATTTTTGTTTCTTTTTGTGCGAATGCAAAAAACTCAAAAACTCAGCAACTCAATAATTTATTACTGACATTTTTCTGCATTGTTACTGATATATGTCAATTCAGTCCAATCTGCTAATTCATACATTTACTCTTTTTTAGAAAACCATAAAAGCTTTTTTAGAACACAATAAATACAATATGTTCACTCTCGAAGATTTTCAGAAAGCAAAAAAGCGCTCAGACCTGATTACCACTGCCAACATCAAAAACATCAAACTTGGAAAACAGTTGCAGGATGTCCGTTATGAAGAAGAGCTGCGGCTTTTGCAAGAAGGGCTGGTGGCATTGCAGCGATGGATTGCCAGAAAGAAGATGCGGGTAGTTGTCTTGTTTGAGGGTCGTGATGCGGCGGGAAAAGGCGGCTCAATCAAACGTTTTGTCGAGCATCTCAACCCCCGTTCGATGAGGGTGGTCGCGTTATCGAAGCCGACTGAAATGGAGAAGGGGCAGTGGTATTTCCGCAGGTATGTAAAAGAATTGCCGAATCCTGGAGAAATTGTTTTTTTCGACCGGAGCTGGTATAACCGAGCGGTGGTGGAACCGGTTATGGGTTTTTCCAACAAAAAGGAATACGCAGAATTTATGGTACAAGTGCCGGAATTCGAGCACATGTTGTACGAGGATGGCATCCATATTATCAAATTTTGGTTTTCTATTTCCAAGGACGAACAAAAAAGGCGGTTTGAATCCCGCCTAAAGAACCCTTTAAAAAGATGGAAATTCAGCCCAGTAGATATGAAAGGGCAAGAGCTTTGGAAAAAATACACACATTACAAAGAACTGATGTTCTCAAAAACACATACCAACTTCAGCCCCTGGGTCATTGTGAAAACCAATGAAAAAAGAACCGCCCGTCTGGAAAGTATTCGGTATGTCCTGTCCATGTTTGAGTATCCTGGAAAAGGCAAATCAAAAACTGTCCTGCTGCCCGATCCAAATGTGATAATCCGGTATTATCGGCATATCGAACAAATTGATGTGTGAGGAAATCGGCAGCCGACGGACGATAGACGAATTTGCACTACCAATAACCCCGAACCAAAAACCAAGAACATGAAAACCTTAAATTCTAAACAATGTCCATATTACAATTAACAGAAGAAGACTTGGGAATATTGAATTCTAAAATAGGGTTAAAGCACCTATTGGCAGATAAAAAATTAAACTATGAAAAAGCATTACGGATAGCAAGGTATGAAGTGAAATTGCGGGAGCTGCAAACGGAATTGATCAAATTGCAGAATTGGGTTATCAAAGGGCAAAAAAAGGCAGTTATTATTTTTGAGGGCCGTGATGCTGCCGGAAAAGGTGGGGCAATACGCAGGATTACTTCACATATAAATCCCCGTTATTACAAAAAGATAGCATTACCAAAACCAACTGAGGAGGAAAGAGGGCAATGGTATTTTCAGCGGTACGTCAATAATTTGCCAAAGCCTGGGGAAATAATTTTTTTTGACCGCAGCTGGTACAACCGGGCAGTCGTGGAGCCGGTCAATGGATTTTGCACCGACGAAGAATATGAACGTTTCATGGGGCAGGTCAATGATTTTGAGCGCATGATCGTGGAGTCAGGGACCTATTTCATCAAGTTCTATTTTTCCATTACCAAAGAGGAACAGGCCATTCGGTTCAAAGACATAAAAAGCAGTCCCTTGAAAAGGTGGAAAATGACCGCGGTAGATGAAAACGCACAGGAACTTTGGGATGAATATGGCCACTATAAAAATTTAATGTTCGAAAAAACAAATACGGAACTATGTCCCTGGGTCATTATTAGGGCCAATAAAAAATCAATTGCCAGGATAGGGGCGACAGAGCATATTTTGAAAACCATCCCTTATAAAGATGTGAGTTTATTGGAGGGGGAGGAAGTTGAGAAATAGAAATTACTCAATATTCGCTATGTTGCTTATCAAAAAATAAGTTGTAGAATAAAGCTTTGCAAAACCCTTGCTGGTTTTTATGTTCCTTCAACCCGATGCCAAAGTGTTGATTATTTTTTTTCTAAAAACTTGCCTGTCAAGAATTAACTTCCGCGTATTCTTTTACCTTTGTCAATTCGATGCTGTCCGGCAACCCTTCGAAATGGATTAATTAATGAAATTTTGGAATCCATTTCACAAATTTCAAATAAAAACAATTGAGGCACGCTCAACCGTCCTTCATTGATGGTCACTATAGTTCAGCGAAAAGTGGCTTTTGCACCGCACCAAATCATCGATAATGAAGAAGAATTGTTTCTGCACCCTGATACTATTGTTTGCAATGGCACATGTCGGCCATTCTCAAGTTTTGCTTACGGGGCATGTGCAAGATGCCGATACGGGTGAAGATTTGATTGGAGCCTCCGTCATTATAAAAGGGACTACAATGGGTTCTGTCACAGAATTTGACGGTTCTTTTGAGTTGGAAGTCGCTTCCCTGCCGGCTACGCTCGTTTTTTCTTACACCGGTTTTTCTGAAACTGAGCATTTGGTCGAGGAAGCTTCGAAGCCGATAAAAATAAAATTGATAACCCAGGCTATTCTCACGGAAGTGATTGAGGTAAAAGGCCAGCGTATTGATGAAAAGAAAAAAAGTTTTGCCCTGACCATAGAATCGCTCGACCCTATTGCGATCAAGCAAACGGCGGCTGAAAATTTTTATGATGGATTGGGTGCTTTGAAAGGGGTGGACCTGACCAGTGCAAGCCTCGGCATCAAAGTAGTGAACATGAGAGGTTTCAACAGCACAACCCCAGTGCGGATATTGCAGACTATTGATGGGGTGGACAATTCTTCCCCCAGCGTCAATTTTGCCCTCGGCAATTTTCTGGGTTCTTCCGAACTCGACCTCCGGAGCGTTGACCTGATCGTTGGTGCAAGCTCTGCTTTTTATGGGCCAAATGCTTTTAATGGAGTGATAAAAATGGATTCAAAAGATCCATTCTTTTCAAAAGGGCTGTCAGCCTTTGCTAAGGTTGGCGAGCGCAACATTCTCGAAACAGGCATCCGATGGGCGGATTCTTTCAAGAATAAAGATGACCTGGAAGTTTTTGGATATAAAATCAACTTCACTTATTTGTCAGCCGATGATTGGGAGGCCAACAATCTTTCACCCATCGACTCCTCCAAAGTTCCAGATGACCACTATGCTGGTTTTGATGCAGTCAACATTCATGGCGATGAATACGATCCAGTTTTCGACCTAACGAAAGTGGCCCCATGGTCTACCCGTGGAATGGGTATTTTTTACAGGAATGGCTATAGTGAAAGTGAATTGCTGGATTATGAAACGGAGAACTACAAAGCCAATGTCTCCTTTAACTTGCGTTTAAACCCAGAACAAGGGGCAGACTCGCCAGAGCTGGTCTGGGCCAATAATTTTAGTCAGGGTAGCACCATTTTTCAAGGCTCTGCCAGGTTCAGGCTAATTGACGTGCGCTACCTTACTTCACGTCTTGAACTCCGCAAAAGGGATAAATTTTTCTTGCGTGCCTATGTCACTACCGACGATGTAGGTGATACGTACAATCCTTTTGCCACTGCACAGAAACTGAATGAAGCTGCCAAGACCAATGAAATATGGGCAAGCCTATATACCGATGCCTGGTTGGGCAATTTTGGCCAGTTGGCCGCTGAGATGGGATATCCTTTATTGCAGATTGTGAACGGGCAACCTGTTTATGACTTTGAGGCCAGGGATGCTTTTTTTGCCGACCCCATGGTACAGGATTCCCTCGTTAGCTGGCACGCCCAAACAACGGCCATCGTCAATGCCTCCTCCGAACAGGGTTCGACACCTTTCTTGCAGCCTGGCACGCCAGAGTTTCAGCAGGAGTTCGACCGAATCACCACCACATTGACTTCAGATGGTGGAGCCAAATTTTTCACCAATTCAGAAGTTTACCACGTATTGGGCGAATATATTTTTACGCCAACTTTCATGGAAAAAATAACAGTGGGCGGCAGTTACCGGCTTTATACACCTGACACCAAAGGGACTATCTTTGCAGATACGACTGAGCTTATTACCATTACCAATGAAGAATTTGGCGTATATGCCGGACTGCAAAAGAAATTTATGAACGATCGCCTGACGGTTTCCCTGACTGGGCGGGTCGATAAAAATGAAAATTTTGATTTAATCGGCACACCAGCGGCATCATTGGTTTTCAAACCATCTGACAATGATTACTTGAGGGTTTCTTTTTCTTCCGCCATTCGCAATCCTACTTTGCCCGATCAATATTTCTGGCTGGATGTAGGGCCGGCCATTTTTGCGGGGAGCGTAAATGGATTTGATAGCTTGCTCACCATCGATTCTTTCGAAGACTTTGCCCTCGACCTGAATGCAGATCGGTTGGATTACTTTGATGTGGCGCCCATCCAACCAGAAAAAGTAAAAACCTTTGAAGTGGGTTATCGAACTATTTTCAGAGAAAACCTTTACTTCGATGCTAGTTATTATTACAATGTTTACGATCAGTTTTTGGGTTTTCGGGTCGGCCTTGATATTGAGTTTAACGAAATAGGCCTGCCCTCGGATGTGGAAGTACTGAGGGTCTCTACCAATTCCCAGAGCCAGGTCACATCGCAAGGTTTTGCCGTTGGCTTAAATTATTATTTCAAACGCTATTTCCAGTTTTCCGGCAATTATACATGGAGCAAATTAAATACGGAAACGGACGACGAAATAATCCCAGCTTTCAATACCCCAGAACACAAATACAACATCAGTCTTTCAGGTAGGGATGTCCCGATCCGATTAGGTAGCTTTAGGTCTGATGATTTTGGTTTCAATATCAATTACAAATGGATTGACAGTTTCCTCTTCGAAGGTTCGCCTCAGTTTACCGGGATCATCCCACAATACGAACTACTCGATTTTCAAGTGAACTATTCGTTCGATAAAATAAATACCACCTTGAAAGTCGGTGCCTCCAATATCCTCGATAACCGCCATTTTGAAACAGTGGGAGGGCCATTGGTTGGGCGGCTGGCATACTTGAAATTGACTTATCAGTTTGATGGGAAGTAGAATGATTAGACATTAGACAGTTAGACATTAGAAGTTAGACAATTGGAATGTATATATTTACTGGGCTATTAAAAACATAACAATTTGGGAAACCGTAAGACACATAATTTCCGAGAATTGAAAATATGGCAGCGGTCTCGAGGACTTGTAAAGGTTGTTTATTCGGCTACTGAAAAATATCCCAAAGCAGAATTGTTTGGGCTGACCTTACAAACAAGAAGGTCTGTAATTTCGATGCCTTCAAATATTGCTGAAGGATGTGGAAGAGGGACTGGACCACAATTGATTCATTTTTTAAATGTGGCGCACGCTTCTTCTTGTGAGTTAGAGACCCAATTAATCCTTGGCGGTGATTTGAGTTATTTAACTTCTGGGGAAGTTACTTCGATGGTAAAAGAAATCAATGAAATTCAAAAGATGATTATACGCTTTCAATCAACACTTGAGTAGCCCAATACCTGACCCTCTAAAACCTAATTGTCTAAAGTCTAAAGTCTAAATTTCAAAATTTCTAATTTCCAATTTCAAAATTTCAAAATTTCAAAATCATGAAACGAACTTTTACCTTACTCTTATTCACCTGTGCTTTTCTGGCAAATACATTTGCGCAGGAAAGGTACACGGAGGAAGTGTTCACGGATGATGAGATCACGTTGACGCAAAATGTTCATTTTGCAACCAATGCAACGATCCTCGCTTTATTATTTGATCCAAACGTCAACGAATTCATCCCTGAGCCTTTGTTCATGGATGTTTACGAACCTGACCAAAGTATCGACACAGAAGAAGACCGGCCTGTAGTTTTGGTCATACACGGTGGCGATGACCTTCCAATGATCCTCAACAATGCTTGTTGGGGAGACAAGGCAGATTCGGTCACGGTTACTACTGCCCGGAAATTGGCTCGCATGGGATACGTGGCTATAGCGCCCAACTACCGTTTGGGCTGGAATCCGCTGGCAGCTACACAGGATGTCTTTTTAGATGGCCTCGTAGATGCTGCGGTACGCACCCAGCAGGACATTAGGGCTTGTGCCAGGTGGTTGCGGAAAGATGTTGCTGAAGATGGCAACAACTATAATATCCATCCTGATAAGATAGCTGTTTGGGGGACTTCCTCCAGCGCTGGCACCTATACGCTTTTTGCTGCCTACATCAACGAAGTGGAAGAACTACAGACTCCCACCTATTTCGTTACCGACGACCAGGGAAATGTATTCAATACCTACAATGAGGCAGAAGCGGGCAACATTGATGGAACAGTGGTCGGAATAAATGCACTTGGCGACACAACCAATTACATTAATACCCCTGACTACTCTTCTGCATTCCAATTGGCAGCCATTGGGTCTGGGATCTCATTGGATACTGGCGTCATGGACGTTGGAGAGCCACCGATGATTATGTTCGGCAACCCCGCCAGTCCGGTTACTCAGTTTCCGATAGGGCCTATCCAGTTGCCGACCACAGGGCAGGTAGTTGCCTTTGTCCAATTGTCGCAAGGCGTGATCGCAGAAGCAGTTGCAAAGGGTCTTAACGATACTTGGATCAACGCTGGCTTCACAGATGTTTATACAATGGCGCAGCAAGCCGATCCAAGTTTTGGTGCATTGGAAGGTTGGTTGCCACTCTACGGACATGCTGACAATGAGTACCCTTGGGTGCATTGGGATGAAGTGAATTGTCCTGTCAGCGCGCAATCGTTTGATGTACTCCCAGAAGCCAACCGCGACCAAGCGTTGGTGCAAATTGACACCATGGCCGGATATTTCGGCGTCCGTGCCTGTCTCACGCTTGGACTGAGCTGTCCATCTGTTACCTCCACACGTGAAGCTTTGTTGGATGAAAATATCGTCACACTTTCACCGAATCCCACTTCTGGCAATATCCGCTTGGAGGCAAATTATGGTCGGGTGATCGAAGAAGTCGTGATCCATTCATTTGATGGCAGGATGGTTTACAGGTTTGAGGTGAACGCCAATATTTTCCAAAAAGACCAGCTCAACCTCAACCCAGGATTTTATACAGTGACCGTTCGTTTTAACGATGGTGCACTTACTAAAAAACTGGTGGTGAATAGATAAAGAGGATTTTTTTATTTTGAGTAAAACGCCCGGTCAGCTAATGTTGGCCGGGCGTTTTTTTATTCATATTCTCCCAGTCCGATTACTGAAATCTCAATTACAGAAAAACGCCATTGCCACACCTTAACATTGTCCATAGAAAATTTCGAAAATTTCACATTGAGATAATTTTCGATTCAAAATATTTGGCTAATATTTTGGCTAAAATGATTATTGACACGTATATTTAGCCAATATATTATCTATCATGAATAAGTATAGCGTTACCAAATTGCCGTTGGATATTCTAAAGGAAACTGCACAGAAGCACCGGGTCTTAAGGAAACAACTTAAACTCTCTCAAGCTCATCTTGCAGAAAAATCAGGCGTTTCTTTAGGAAGTCTTAAACGGTTTGAGCAGACTGGAAATATCTCTTTTGAGTCGTTGTTGAAATTGGCGCATGTCCTCGGACGACTCCATGATTTTGAAACCATTTTTTCTCCGATGGAAGATATGACAGAAGTGGAAAAATTGTTTACCATTAAAACCAAGGGCCGATGAAAAATGTGATGAAGCTGATTGTATCTATCCTATTGAAAGGGAAAGAAATGGAAGTAGGCGAATTAGTGAGTGATGGTCGTAAAACCTATT
Source organism: Saprospiraceae bacterium (assembly GCA_029263015.1). GTDB lineage: Bacteria > Bacteroidota > Bacteroidia > Chitinophagales > Saprospiraceae > UBA6168. The sequence goes on from JAJCYI010000064.1 coordinate 8,360, forward strand.
TTAAATACCATCCTGATTTTATTGAAACAGGATTGCAAATATCTCCCTTCAAATTACCATTGTCTCCTGAAATCTTAACACCAGATACCATGATTTTTGATGGCTTGTTTGGCGTATTCAATGATTCCATGCCTGATGGGTGGGGGCGCTTGCTTTTGGACAGGGCATTGATATCAAAGGGTATTTCTTTGGCTGAAATCACTCCACTGAATAGATTATCTTATGTGGGGCAAAATGGCATGGGTGCTTTGGTTTACCAACCTGCAATGGGCTCAAATATTGATTTCAAAAAACAATTGGAATTAAGTGTCATCGACCAAGAAACCAAAAAAATATTGGCAGGGGATAGTTCGGATATTATTGAAGAACTGGTGCAGTTGGGAGGTTCTTCGGGAGGTGCCCGGCCAAAGATTCTTGTGGGTTATCACCCCACGAAAGATCATTTGATTTATGGGAAAGAAAATTTGCCGGAAGGCTATGAACATTGGATAATAAAATTCCCAACTTCAAACGATCCCAAGGACATTGCCCAAATCGAATATGTCTATCATAAAATGGCAATTGATGCAGGACTTAAAATGAACACTTGTCGTTTGTTCAAAGGTGCTCCAGGTAGCTTTTACTTTGGTACCAAGCGTTTTGATAGGGTCGGAACAGAGCGGCTGCACCTGCACTCTGCCAGTGGATTGATGCACGATGATTTCAGGTTGAGCAACATGGACTATGGACACTTGATGGACGCAGCTTTCCGACTGGAAAACCATGTCGGCGCTTATGCGAAAGTCCTCCGCTTGGCTGCTTTTAATGTCTTTGCTCGCAATAGGGATGACCACAGTAAAAACATCTCTTTTCTGATGGACCAGCAGGGTAAATGGCAATTGGCGCCTGCATACGATTTGACCTTTTCTTTTTCTTCACATGGATTTCACAGCACTACTGTAGCGGGGGAGGGGAAGTCGCCGGACAGCCAGCATTTGCTGGAACTCGCCAATGTTTTTGGGGTGGAAAAACCAAAAGAGATCATTGGGAAGGTGAAAGAAGTGGTGAGCAATTGGAAACATTATGCATCAGAAAGTGGAGTGAGCAAGACATCAATGCAATCCATAGAGAAGGCTTTAGGGCTTGCTAAATGATGAATAGTGAAAGTGTTGTCAAATCACAACAAGGGATTACTGCCACACCAACATTCCTACTTTTTTCCTCCCTTTTTCCACCCATGTAACTTTTTAAGTGGGGAAGCCACCATTTTATCTTTGTCCCATCTTTTTACTAAAACGAATATTATTATGAAAATTTTAAAAACCATCCTTCTTGGCTGCTGCATTCTCTTAACTGCCAACTCCATCAACGCCCAAACTGAAACTCAAAGATGGGATGCAAAACTTGATCTTGATGGCTCCGAATTGAAAAAGGAAATCAAGATCTTGGTGTCTGACGAAAGCAAAGAAGTTTCTGTTTCGGTCAAGGGCATTATTTCTGGAGGCACTCTGAAAGTCAAATTATACGATTCCAAAGGCAACTCTGCGGCCACGCTTAACCTCAATGCCAGCCCTGGCAGCAAAGCGAAGGGCAGCCTCTCCGAGACGATGGACGCCATGCCTGGCACTTGGCTGCTGAAAGTGACCAATGACGAAGCGACGGGGAAGGTTAACATCAGAGTGGAACAAAATTGAGGATTATGCACAGCACAAGGAAACACCCTGTTGTATTATGTTTGCCCACCCTGGTTGTTTTATTCTTTTGGCAAACTTCCCTGTGGGCATATCAAGTGCAGGGCCGCTTGCTCCTCGGGGAGGATTGGGATCGGCGGATTTACCTTTCTGCCATTCCCTCCTTCGACGACCTCCGCACGGCTTCCGATGACTTGATTGTGCAAGTGGCTGATTTAGCGGAGGATGGCTCATTTGTGTTTCGTGGAAATGACCTGCCAAACGAGGACAGAATTTACCGACTCCATGTCTGCAAAAAAGGCGACCCAGCTGCTACGCTGTTCATTGGCGGTAGGGAGGAGAACCACCTGCATTTTGTAATGAACAACGGTTCGGAAATGATTTTTCAAAGTACTGGCCTTTTCCAAAATGCCCTTATGGGAGGCCACCCCACCAACTTGTTGTTGCGGGAGCTTGATCGGGAAACGAAAAGATTGCGTAGCCCACCCGATCCCAACTCGCTCGTAAACCGGCAACTCCGCCAGCAACGACTGGAGGAATACCTATTTGCTTTTACAGACACTTGTTCTCATGGTATTGCTGGGCAACTGGCATTATCGCAGCTCGACTTGTTGCAATTTTGCAAAGAACGACCAGGTTTTATCAAAAGGAAAATCCAAGAATGGAAAGGAATGGATGCCGGTTCGCCTTACTTGCTCCCATTGCTAAACCAGGTTGAGATATTATCCGTTGAGGATTCGGGTTTATTGGGAAATAAGTGGCCTTTGATTTGGCTGGCGTTTGCTGTTTTACTGGGAGGCCTTTTCTTTTTTCGAAAAAAAATTGGAAATACAAATATGTCCGACCCAGGCCGTTCAGACCTCTCGGCACAGGAACGCCGGGTGCTGCAAATGCTTTCCAAAGGCAAATCGAACAAGGAAATTTCAGGAGCCCTGCACATCCAGGTAAGTACTGTGAAGTCGCATGTATCGAGCATTTATTCAAAGTTGGGCGTGCGCTCCCGAAAGGAATTGGTGAGCGGTGAGTTTTAAAATTCCCCCTAAAAGAAAGCAAATAAGGGTTTTAGAAGATAATTACGTCAAACACACTAAACTATTCTGACAATTCTCAAAGTCTCGGCGGACTTTTAAGATGATTTGGTGAATTCACCCCTATTCCAAAAATCATGAACAATCCTCCTAATGCGAATTAGGAATTCGATACCATCACCTTTTTTTACTGTTAAAATACAGGGTCTTCCGGTAAATCTCCCCCAAAGTAACAGCATGTCCCCTAATTTTCACAACTTCCTCTTTTTCATTGAAAAAAGCCTTCTCCCAGCGATCCTTGTTTTTGGTAAAAAGGGTGACGGCGGGAAATCTCGATTCGATGTAAAGGATATGTTCGACAGAAGGGAGGTCTTGGTAGCAGGGTAGTTTGTTTTCCCAATCGTGGTGGTAGGTTGATTTGGACAAGACTTCGACGACAAGGAATGGATTGGTTTCGGCATTCAGGCCAGGTGCATAATCGAAAAGATCAGACAGACCATCTATTAATAAGATATCGGGATTGTAAACCCTTTGTCAAGACTTGACAAAAACAGGGCGGTTTTCATTAAAACCCTGAAAGTGGTCTGCCAAAAAAATACCCCTTAGTATAAAGGAAAGTTCGAAGATGATGTTTCCGTGAGAATTTGATTCATATCCAATAGCGATGATTGAGATGGCTTAGAAAATCAGGACACGAAACTATCTTAAATTTGTGTCCATATGAAAAAGAAAGAATCGAACAAGCGTCGTCGTTATGATGCGGAATTTAAATCCAATATTCTAAAAATGAAGGCTGACGGTCGGAGCGTACCGTCGCTTGCGTCCTCGTTCGGGATAAATGAGCAATTAATATACCGTTGGCGGAGCGGAGCGAATAAGTCTAACAATACTGCTGATTCACAAGATTTAGAAGAGGTTAAGCGACTTCGAAAACAGGTCAAAGAACTGGAGACGGAACGGGATATTTTAAAAAAAGCATTGGGCATTTTCAGCCGTCCGAACTGAACCTGATTTACGGGGTGATAAAAGTATTGTCTTTAGAATTCGGGGTAACGAAATCATGTTTGGCCTTGGGGGTCTCACGGAGTGCTTATTATGCATGGCTGAACGGGCAAACGTATATTTTGAAAGGGAATAAAAAAGAGCTGTCGGATGCGATTGGGCTGATATTTCATTTTCATAAAAGACGGTACGGTGCTCGTCGGATACGGGAAGAGCTCAGGGATGAAGGCCATGACATTGGTCGATTTCAAATCCGGAACCGGATGGGTGAGCAAAATTTAATAGCCATGCAGCCGAAGGGTTTTGTGCCGAAAACGACCCAAAGTGACCCGAATTTGCGCAGAAGCCCCAATCTGTTACTGATTGAAGACAATCTGCCGACTGCGCCCAACCAAGTGACCGTAGGGGACATTACCTACCTGCCGAACGAAGAACCCGGCTATGACAAATGGCTATATTTGGCAATATGGCTGGATCTGTTCAGTCGCCGGATCGTTGGTTGGCACCTTGACAGGCACATGGAACAGGGCATTGTACTGACTTCCATGAAACAGGTCATCCGGCACCGGGGGGCCAAAGAAGGCCTCGTCGTCCATTCGGACGGCGGAGGGCAGTACGGCGGGCACGGGTTCAGGGACCTGCTCAGGTTGCATAAGTTCCGGCAAAGCATGGCCCGAAGGGATAACCATTATGACAATGCCTTTGCCGAGTCGCTTTTCAGCAGGTTCAAAGCAGAGCTGTTGGATGGCGGGATATTTTACGGGTTAGAAAATGCCTATTACAGGACTTTTGAATTTATAGACGGATATTACAATACTGTGCGGAAACATTCCTCGATTGGGTACTTGAGCCCGATCCGGTTTGAAGAGCGGTTTTGGTCAAAAAGGATGGGACAGGGGTGATATTTTTTTTCTAAAAAGCCCCCTCTTTCTGAGGGCTTTTTGGAAAAAAAATATTGATGGAAAGGAACAGTGGAAAAATTAAAATGCGGATTAACTATCTTATTTACCTGTCCTGATTTATTAGACCACCTCAGATCCTCGTTTTGATATTCAATGTTATATTCTACTTTTCCAAGCATCTCCCAGTACTCCTCCCAAGTTGCTGGAAACTTGACAAGGCCGATTCCCAGTTCCAATAATTCAGATCTTGTCATTGGTATTTTAACTGCTGCTTCCATATCCCTTATTATTGTTTTGTCAAAAATAGCGAATTAATGTTAGAGCGGCAATAGTCGCCAGGGGCCTCCAAAAGCATCCGACACCTTACTTCCCCCCAAACGCTTTGAACAATCCCCCCAGCGCCTGGAGCGCATTGGACACCATCGCCTCATTTTCCACAGGTATTTTCAGATAAGCCTGTCCCGTTTTTTCATCCCTGGCGGTCAGACTGCTTACCAGTTGCTGTGTTTTTTCAGGACTGCTCAATGTCTGAGCGAGGCCGTTGAAAAATGAAACACCAGATTGAACCAGTTCCTCTGGTGTGGAGGGTGTGCCACCGCTGGTGTATGGCTGGCGGGTCGGATCACCTGTTGCAGGGGTAGGGGAGGCGGTATCAGGCACATCGTCGTCACCTGGGATCGGCGATGGGGCAGGTTCTTTATCTGCTGGAGGGGTAAGCATGGCAGGCTCTGGATGCCCGTCGGCTGTGGGTTTTGGGGCAATTTCGGCAGTCTCTTCCTCAATGGTAGATTGTTGCTCAGTGTCCGAAACCCACTGACCACCTGTGAGGTCAACCATCTTGCCCATGAACTCCTTGAAGCGACTCTTTTCCATAAAGATGACGTCCTGTCCATCGTCGAGTACACCTTTGGCCATAGATGCCTTGAATTTGAGTACGCCCAACATGCGGTGCTCAATAGTGCCTGCGCTCACCAGGTTGATGACTTGCACGACGCTCTCCTGGCCCATGCGCCAAACCCTTGCGATGCGTTGTTCCAACACGGCGGGATTCCAAGGGATGTCAAGGTTGATGACGAGGCTGGCCACTTGTAAATTAAGTCCAACACCACCAGCATCAGTTGAGAGGAAAATATGGCAATCGGGGTCTTCTTTAAATTTTTTCAACAGGTCTCCCCGTTTTTTACTTGGTACACTGCCATGGAGGAATTGATAGCCAACATCACGGTCCTCCATTTCCTCGGCCACTAGGTTGAGCATGCGCTTCCATTGGCTGAAAATGACCACTTTGCCCATGTCGTCATTGGTAAAAAACTCTTCCAAGATGCACATCAGTTCGTTGATCTTAGTATCGTGACGGGTCATTTGGTCGAGTACATAAGTGGAATCGCAGACCATCCTCATCTGGCTCATCGAAAGCATTAGTCGTTTGCGGTCTTTTTCGTTGAGGAAACGCTGGCGCATCCACTTTGCCACCAGTTTTGCCACCACTTCTTTGAATTCATCGTGGATGATCTTCTGGTCTTCCGTCATGGGCACCAGGAGGGTCTTGTCCATGCGCTTAGGCAATTCTTTGAGCACCTGCCTTTTGGTGCGGCGCAGTAGCACATCAGACAGCGTTTCGCTGATATTTTTTAAATCTTTGAAACCGACTACCCGTCCCGTGTCAGGGTCTTTGATCTGGTATTTTTCCAAAAACAAATAGAGTGGCGGTAGGCGAAACTGGTCGATAACCTGCATAATGGAATACAGCTCTTCCAGTTTATTTTCTATCGGTGTTCCTGTCAATACGAATGCGTAATTGGTTTTCAGTTTTTTAATGGCAGTACTGATCTGAGTCACCCAGTTTTTGATGCGCTGTGCCTCGTCGAGGATGAGGATGTCGAAGTCGAGGCCATTGAGTTCTTTGAGGTCGTTTTTTACGGTGTGGTAGCCGACGATCAGGTAGGGATCGGTGATATCTTCATATTGTTTCCTTCGGGAAATAATGCTGCCTTCCACCACATGCGCTTTGTTTTTGGTGAAACGTTCGATCTCCGTTTTCCACTGGTATTTCAGCGAAGTGGGGCAAACAATGAGGATTTTGGAAGCCCCAAATTCCTTTTGGTAAAGCTCTGATGCAGCAATGGCCTGGATGGTTTTTCCGAGTCCCATTTCATCGGCGATGAGGCAGCGGCCTGCCCGTGCCGCAAACAACATACCCTGCTTTTGGTAGCCGTAAAGCTTGGCAGTCAATAGTTTATCAAAGATAGGACTGTCCAACCCTTTGGCAAACAAGCGGTCAATCATGGTATTGCGAGCGAGCATTTCTCGGTGTCCAAGCACAAACTCAAATGCATCATCGTAGCAACGGAAACCATCGTTGATCTTTTTGGCTGCTGCGAGCATATTTTCAAATTTCGAAAAACCAATAGCCGTCATTTCGAGGTTATCATCAAAATAAGTTTTGGCCAGTTTGCTATATGCCGCTCTGTCCTCGGTGCCAATGCTGATTTTTACTTTTCTTCCCTGCCGGTAATCCAAATAAATGGAGGAATGGAGTTGGGTATGGCCAGCTTTGAGGATTCGTTTGATCCCACGCTTGTTTTCAAGTTTGTGCAGCACAAAGCCGATGTGCTTGCATACGCCCAGGCGGTTGGTCTTGTAGTCCATGCAGGAGCAGAAATTAGCGCTGTCATCGCGGGAGCGGATGGCAACCTTGTAAGTATTGCCGGTGTCAGGATTTTTGACGGACCAATCAGAATAGACCGGGTGGGTGCCGAGATTGGTCATGGTGAAGGCACTGTCTATCCCGTATTGTTTACGGAGACCTGCCTGCCATTCAGCGAGGGGCATCTCCTGCGGTTGGCGGTGGAAACTGATCTTTTTTTCTTTTCTCTTTTTGGGTTTCATTACTTTTTTCCGGGGGCGGGTGGTGGTCTTCTCTTTGCTGTTGGCCATGTTGTACTGGGTTTTTATTTTGATAAAACGAATTGGGGTGCAAGCTACAAAATTGAGATTTGACTTAAAAGGAGATATTATACCTCAAAACAAACTTATCTATCTTTTTGCCTTCTTGTAAACTGTTCCGCAAGCCTAGTTCGGCATACCACCTTTATTCCGAACAACTATCCACTCCCACCCATGACCAAAATTACCCATCCCCGATGACGGTCATCATCGCATATCAATATTAGTCTATTTATATTCCATTTTGGAAAGGCAAAAGGTCTGCAATTAGAAACTTTTGCGGTGTTCCTGGAACCTATTGGATTAAGATGTACAATGGGCAGGAAATGATTGGTGTAAAAAAATTGATTGTAGTAGAATGATTTTTTATACAGCAACTTCAAGGAAGTTTGAAACTTCCTTGAAGTTTTGCTATTTTTTGGTGGTCAATCAAGCATCAAATTGTCATAAACAACCACCTTGGTCCACTTGTCTTTATGGTCCTCCACGAACTTCAAGTGAGTCGGATCAACCTGGTAAGCCGCTTGGCCTGCCTCTTCCTTAAAGTGGGCAATCAAGGCATAACTAAAAGTATTGTCAACGACTCCCCGAGCTTCAGTTGGTGCAGGAGGGCCAATGTAACAATCCTTGACTGAAGTTATTCCTCTAAGGGTATTCACACCTTCCAAAAAAGCAGCCTCCTCTGCTTCGCTCAAATCCTTTTTTAGCCAAAAAAAGACAGAATGAATCAATTCTGGCTGTTCGGCATTGGCAGCTTCTGAAGTTGCCAGTTTTGTATTGGCTTCTGAAAGTTGATTTTCCAGTTCTTGGATTTTTGTTTGCCATTGCGATCCATCATCGCAGGCAAACATGGATATGCACAGCACGAGCAAGCATAGGTATTTCATGTTTTAATTATTTTGGCGCAGTTCCGTAGCGCTGGTTAGAAATGTTTAGTGTGGGGCAAGGTAGTTTTTATTTTTTGAATAGCTATTGTTTCGTACACCCACTGCTGACAAATGACAACCGCTCCACTGAGGAAAATCAGCGAACATTCTCTGTACTACAAGTAAAATTGCATCGGAAATAATTCAGGAATTCCCTTAGGCAGATTAAACTAATAAATTAAATATTTTGACGTGTTCTTTTTCCTTATGAAAAACCTAAAAAACCTTTACGTAGCACCACTATGTGCTGTTTTCTTAGATTCCTCAGAAGAAAAAATAACCTCGTCAAAATATCCAATTTATTAGTTTAATCTGCCTTATTTCAAGCCTGTCTTATCACTTAACCTAAATCATTAGATCATGAAAAGCATCAATCATAAACGGAGAAGTTTTAGTCATTTTGTGCTCGCGTTTTTGCTGATAACTGGGCTGGCAGTATTTGCCTTTAGTTGTGGAGAAGCCACTGCCATAACCGAAAATACAGACATTGTTGAAGGCAGTGAATGGTTCACATCATATTGTATAATCTGCCATGGGGAAAATGCCGATGGTAAAGGCAACATGGCCTCCATATTGAACACCCTTCCTTTGGATCTCACTTCCATAGCGAAGCGCCGAAATGGGGTTTTTCCAGATTCAGAGATCGCCAAGATTATCGCTGGCAGGGAAAATGTCCCAGGTCACAGTACCGGTGAAATGCCCGCATGGTGGGAAACGTTCAAAAAATCCGAGGGCATCACGGATGAAAAAGTCCTACAGGAAAAGATAGACAATATTGTGGCCTATCTGAAAACCATACAGAAATGAGAAAGGTGAAGGTTGAGCTTGTTGGATATAGCTGAACCTTTTAATGAGTTCCTACTTGACGGGAATATTGGTAACGTGAGGCCAATGGGTGCGGCATATAGAAATGATACCTCATTCCAACTATTTCAAAATGACCAACTTGGTTTTGGAAAAAGGGTCTTCGATCACTTTTGTACTCATCTCATATATTTTGTCCGGTACCGCTGACCCATTTTCAACCACCACAAAGCTCACTCTATGTTTTTTGATAAATGCCAATTGTGCGCCTTCGTAATTAGTGTATCGATTTTCTTTTTTCAGTTTTTGGATGAAGCGGAAGAAGGGAGAAAGTCCGACAGCCGTTGATCGTTCTTCGTATTTCAACTCGGCCAAAGTAGATGGAATAGTTATCTGGTTGGCCCAATATCCGGCCCCAACATGTTTAAGAAAATTGCAGTAGATGCAAATACGGGGATCGGCTTCAATCATTGCCGTGAGATCAAACTCATTGAGGGCATATTTTTTTGTATTGGTGATGGCAACGCCTATTTTGTTCCTGTCGATCAGGGCTTCTTTTGCTTCGTTGACAAATGATTTTTTTACTCCAAGTTCGAACCGTTGTACCAAGAATATATTTGAAAATATTACACCATAGATAAAATGGGCAACTAAAATAAAAACTAAGGATTTATCGAGGCGGCTTTTTTTCTTATTACCGCTAATGACCCTTTTTAAAATGAGCACGCAGCTAACTAATAAATAAGCTCCAATGACTGTATGAACTGAAGTGTCGAACTCAAATCCCTCAAAAGTATGGCTCATGATTCCCCTTGTCAAACTACTGAATCCCAAAACGAGGACAAATATACCGAGCACTTCCATTTCAAAGAAATGAAGTAGTTTTTTATATCGCCAATATAAATAGGAAAGGGTCAGATAAACAGGAAGAAAGAAGATCAAATGCCGCAGTAAGGATGCCGCTATATTTTTAATAAAACTGTATAAATAAGTTTGGTCAGCAAAAGAATAATCAAATGTGGAGGTATTGCCAAATGAGCCTAATAAAGTATAAAATATAAAAAAGTATGCCGCAGCACACATGACGAGGGCGATATCGAAAAGCATTTGTTTTTTTCTATTGAAATAATAATGCGCCGCGTAATATACAATCGATGCCCCAAGTATGGTCGGCAAGAAAAGTGGATCGCTGAGTACGATGAATCCAAAAGCCAATGCACCTAGATGATTTAATTTATACTTACTTGAAATGAGTGCAAGCGGGACAAGGATCGGCACTGCTGCCACCTTTGGGAATGACAAAATATTAATGTGAAAAATGGCGGACCACGTTGCCCAGGAAAATGGAACGAACATAGTGAAAACGACACAGCCAACTGCAAATGCAATTTTGAAGGAATTGATCTTTTTATATTTTGACAATGAGGTTATTAAAACCAGTCCTGCAAAAAAATGAATGACACCCAAGACCGGACTGAACACAAAATTGAATAAATCCATTGGCCTTTCTGGAAAGAAATCGAGCACCATGGAAAAATACCAGAAGTCCTCATAATGATACACCTTCGCGAAACCACCAGTGGCTCCACCTGCCAACTGATACCAGGGCGAGCTGGACTCGATGCCAGTAATTTTCAAGTACTCTGCCACTGTTGCATAAATGCCATTGTCCTGTCTGTAAGCATGATAATATACGTTGTCGAAAAAGCCATACCTCACGCATTGAAATAGGACAAATCCGAGTAACACGGCTAATCCAATTAATAGCACACGTTTTTCTAAATGAAATGATATTGCCGAGAACGCCCACTCTTTGCGATTCAAGAAAATCACCGCCAGATACAACATCAAAACACCCGTAAAAATGGTGTGACCCCCGGTATGATAAATGCTGTATATCGTTGGAATGACCATGTATCCCAACGCTAATTTGATAAAAGCAGAAATGGGTTTTGGCAGCTCCTTATTCCCTAAAATGGGAATGGAAAATATGCTCCCAATCATGTAAGTGACAAGAACTACAAGAGTGGATATTGAAAAGAGAGGCAGTATTTTCAGGAAGCAACTCATTGGTTTCAGCAATTAAGCAATGGTTCTAATCCTCCACATGCTCTACGTCCGTGTACTGAAGCATTTCATAATGAGCAAGCTGGAACTTGGCAGCCGTAGGCAGCTCATAAATCATATTGTGCCAGCCACCCCATCCGCTTTTGAGACTTCCCACAATAGACCACCAAATCACGGACACCACGTGAAGAGAATCGGAAAACTTCATAGCCCGCCTCGGTTTGCCTGGTATGCTTGATGGGTTTTCCTTTACGGGTTGTGAGCATAAAATATTTGGGCTGTTTTTCCAATTTGATGCGAATCTCTTTGTTAAATCCACTCCCCTTGATATCGATAATTTGTTTTGAAAAATCAAGGACGGGGTAATCACCTTGTCCAAAATTAATCATAGGCTGTTTGGGAAAAGATTTTTTATCCAGAGGCTGATCCAGCAATTGCCATTTGGGTTCGTCAGGGAAATGGTTTTGAGCAAACCACGCTGAGTTTGTCATAAAAAACCCTGGTGATATTTTCCTGCTAAATTTAGTCACCGCTGAATTAGTATGTCCGGCGGCCCAGGTAACGTCGAGCAGGTGCCATTCGCCATCAATTTTTATAGCATTCCAAGCATGTGGGTTGTCATGTGCGGTACGGTATGGCTTGTGAAAGTCACGTGCATTACCTACAATATAAGCAGCTTCAATATCGGCCTCATCGCATATAGCTTTGAAAAGTAGACTGTAATCCTCGCAGACACCCTTTTTGTATTTTGCGGCTTTTACTATTTGTTTCTCTCGGTAGGCTTCTTTTTTTTCTTCCAATTCTTCTCGGGATCTGGCCTCAATATGATGCCGTTTAGGATTATGGTATTTCTTGCAGTCGTAACGAACATTGTGGGCGATCCACATAAAGATGGATCTTGATTGCTCCAGTTCCGTTTCAAATGGCTCGGTCAGTTGTTTGGCCAAAGTCGGCACATCGACAAATTCTTTGTCAAAGTTTGCAGCGAAGGCATCTACTTCCTCAAATGAATTCGTCTGGGCAAAGGTCAATGAATAGGCATTGGAAAGAAATAATAGCAGGATGGCTTTTTTTGAAATCAGGTTAAACATTGTTTTAGGTTTGTAAGGTTAGTATTGTTTTGTAGTTTCAAAAGTAAGAAACGCTATTTTATTTCTAAAATTTCAAGGTTCTTGGGCAAATCCTTGGAAGGCTGGTTTAAAAACTTCTCTACCGTACACTTTTTATTAGACCTCTAACGAGGTCAGAATAAAAAGTGTACGGTAGAGAATAAAAAACTAAAGACGAACGAAACATTCGCTCGAACCGACAAGTTATTCTAAACCTATCAATAAATATTTACCAATGGCAACATACGACATTAATGACCCAACGGACTCAGATATAATGCGGGCTAAATTTGATATGATCTCGCATAGTGAATGGGACGATTATATTGCATTTGCCATAGAGGATAATATTGGCTATAAAAATATAAATATTCTTAAAAGCGCCAGTAGAAAAGCTGGTATGGCTAAATATCTCAGTCCTAAAGTAATTAGTTGGGTTTTGTCTTTGATCGACCGTTTAGATGAAGACGGAGAGGATGAAGAAGAATGAGGATAAGTCCGAACCTGGTTAGAGGCCGTTTCGGACCTAAAATTATAAAACAACTTCTAAGTAACAAAGCCTAATTATTAGGGTATTTTGAGAATATTTTTTTCCGCTACCTGCCTGCCGGCAGGCAGGTTTTCCTCGAAAAAATAAGTCCGTAACTTGGCTATGCACTGATTTTTTCAAGAAAACTATCGAAAAAATCTTATCCTCAAAATTTACCCAAATAGTTAACCTTTGTTACTTAACTATTAGGTGGCTTCAAAATAATATCCACTCTACGGTTTTTATATTTTCCTTCCCAAGTTGCATTATCATATACGGGGTTTAATTCCCCGAAATCTTCTTTTGAAATAGTTTCAGGCCGAAGCCCTCTTTGTTGCAGAACCCTCACAGCTTCATCGCTGCGCATTTGGGACAGCCATTGGTTGTATTCCAAAGTCCCGATATTGTCAGTATGGCTGTGGATCAAGATATCGTATCCCTCTAAGCCCGGAAAGCCATCAAGCCACTCATTGAGTTCTTTGATTTGACGGCCATCGATGTAATAACTCCCACCGCCAAAGAAGATGCTTTTGACAAAAGGAGGTTCACCAGTTTGTGCTTTTATAGGTAAAAAATGGAGGAAGGAGATAAAAATTAAAATGGCCGTTCTCATGTTGTGATGGTGCTGTTGATGCTTGTTATTGAATTAAAACAGCAGGAAATCGATATAGGTTGAAAAAAATTAATTGAGCTTGTAACCAAAGGGAAAACGGAATGTATTTGACATAAGATGCACAACTTTAATGTGCAAAGAATGTCAGGACAAAAGCGAACCTCATATAAAATGTGAATGGAATAGTGGAAATAACTACTTTGGGCCAACATTCAATATTGCTCAATGAAATTTATATTATGCCTTTTTGTAATTAGCTTGTTTGTTTTTCCTGCATTCGAACCGCTTGTTGCTCAATGCACCCTTACCGGCAAAGTTATGGATGCCGAAACAGGTCAACCGTTGTCTGGTGCTACTATCAAATTAGACCTCAGAAAAACAGGCGTTGTAACCGACAGCAATGGTGTTTTTACTCTGAATACAGCTTGCGAGGAACACATCATTAACTTCAGACATGTTGGCTACCAACCCTATTCAATCCGATTTATGCTGTACGGGAAATTGACAATGGACATTGAAATGGAATATGCCATCGATCAGCTCCCACAGGTTGTTGTATCTGGGCAAGGTTCTATCAGGAATATCGAGACGCCTTCGCTGGGGGTCAATTACCTGAATTTGAAATCTATTGCAAAACTGCCAGTTGCCGCAGGTGAAGTAGATATTTTAAGGACCATTCAAATGTTGCCTGGCGTGACATCGGTGGGGGAAGGCAGCAATGGCGTCAATATCAGGGGCGGCAACACTGACCAAAACTGGATTTACATAGATAACATGCCAGTCTTTAACCCGACTCATATGTTGGGTTTGTTTTCCATCATGCCGGCTGATGCCCTGCGGGAAATCCAATTGTATAAAGGAAGCATCCCTGCCCGTTTTGGCGGACGGACATCGTCGGTCATGGATATTAAATTACTCCAGCCCAGCACCAGTAAATTTAAGGCTAAGGGAGGGATCGGGTTGATTTCCAACCGGCTGAACTTAGAGATTCCAATCGTCAAGGATAAATTGTCCGTTTTGCTTTCTGCAAGAATATCTTACAACGAGTATTTGATCAAGTTCTACAATTCTGTTTTGATAGATGCACAGATTGCCGATAAACCAATACCCAACCACCGGGCGAGTTTTTTTGATCTGGCCAACAAGGTCATTTACAGGCCGAACTTGAAAAACACGTTTACTTTTTCCAATTACCTAAGCAACGACAGGTACAAAGCGGACGGGTTGTTCAGCTTATCGGAGGGGCTTGACGACCACACCATTTTCAAGTATGGGCACAAAAATTTAGCACTTCGTTGGAACCACAATTTTAACGACAGCCTGAATTTCAGCTTGACGGGAGTTTCTTCCAACTATTCAAATGTCACTAGTGTGGAAGAAGGCAACACACCCTTTGATCTGACAACAAAGGTACATTACTTAAGCCTGAGACCAGAAGTTACCTTCTTGCCGACGCCCAGACACAAAATAATTACGGGGGCTAAAATGGTGCGCTACGGGGTAAGCCCTGCCAAACTTGAACCACAGACGGGTTCGGTCATCAATCCATTTGAATTGCCGGAAGAGCAGGCCTACGAGACGGCACTTTACATAGCCGACGAGTTCGAGCTGTCAGCAAGATGGCTGGTAGAGGCAGGGTTGCGTGGGGTTTTTTACGCAAATGTTGGGCCTTATGAACAGGCTGTTTATCTGGAAGGCGAACCAAAAACCCCAGCCACTATTTCTGGTTTTGAATCGGTGAAAAGCGGCGGTGTTGAGAAAGCTTATTTCAGACTAGAGCCCCGGTTGGCCATGCGGTATAAACTGAACGGTTTTTCCTCTTTTAAAATAGGCTATAACCGCATGAACCAGTTTCTTCACATGATCTCGAATAATACCACCCCTTTGCCCAATGCCCGCTGGAAAACGGCCAACCGCTACATCCCGCCACAACAAAGCGATTTGTTGACGCTCGGTTATTTTAGGGAAAAAGCGGACAGCAAATGGGAATTTTCCACGGAGCTATATTACAAGTGGCAACGGCATATTTTCGACTACATTACCGCTTCCGGTCTTCAAATTATTCCAGATATAGAAACGCAATTATTAAACGGCAAAGGGAAATCTTATGGCCTAGAATTATTGTTCACAAAAAAACTTGGCTCGATGACTGGTTGGATGGGTTACACTTATTCACGGTCGTTGCAACGTATTTCTGGAGATGTCCCAGACGTGCAAGAATTGAATGGCGGCGAATGGTTTCCAACCAACACCGATAAACCGCATTCCATCAATGCTTTGGTCAATTTCCAGTTGAATAAATATGTCAACGTTTCTTTTACTTTTACCTATAGCACAGGACGGCCTTTCACGGCACCAGTAGGCACCTACCGTAACGAGGATGTCTATATTCCTATTTATAATAACCGCAACAATAGCCGTATTTCAGATTACCACCGCCTTGATTTTTCATGGTCTGTCAATCCACCACCGAGAAAGAAAAATTGGTCCACCAATTGGGTTTTTAATATTTATAATTTATATGGGCGGAAAAATGCTTATTCCTTTTTTTATATGAAATCAAAAAGAGGATTGAAACCTTATAAATTGAGCATTTTTACCATCCCTTTGGTTTCACTTACTTATAATTTTAAATTTAATTAATGGACGTTAGATATTAGACAATAGAAATCCGTAATAACAACATTTGATTATCCTGTGCTCGTAATATTATTTCTGTCAGATAATATCTATCGTCAAGTTTTTATAAAATTTAATAATGAAAAATATAATCAGTGTTTTAGGAATATTATTTTTCGTTTCATTAACCACATGGCAATGTCAGTACCCATTGGATGATATTGATCAGCCAGAAAAGCAAATATTTTTGGTTGTAACGGCTAATTTTACAAATATTTATGGGCGTATTTTAGTTGAATATTCTTCGGAAGAAATAGAGGGCGAAAATATACCATTTAATAATCCACCACCGCTTGATGGTACGGCCCAGGTTGTTGATAGTCAGGGCAATTCAATAACTTTTAATATTAATGGTGAAAAAAATACCGCCTTCCATGGTGTGCCTGGTGAAACCTATCAATTATTTATCGAAACCGAAGGCAAAGAATTCGAATCAATTATAGAAACAATGCCGCAAAAACCATTATTGGACACGGTAGTTTCTGAGTTTAATACTAAATCATTTTTATTGTCCACCGATCGACTGCATCACGGGTTTGATATTATTGCACGTTTTAAAGATTTTCCCGAACCTGGGAATTATTATATGTGGGATTGGGCGCATTATGAACGAAGGCTTTTTTGCGGATTTATAGAAATAGGAGGTGAGAAACTTGGCTTGCCATGTGATGGAGATTGTTTTAACATCAATTATAATCGGGAATTAACCCTATTGTCCGATGCGCTGGTGAATGGCGAATTTGTGGACTTGCCAATTTTACGAGTAGCTTATGCAACGCCGCCTTTACGATATTATTTAAGAATAACGCAAAAGTCCATTACTAAAAATGCCTATGCCTATTTCCGGGCGGTTTCCTCGCAGACACAATCCAATGGCAACCAGTTCGATGTGCCATCACAGACCTTGTTCAGCACCAACATCCATTGCACCAGTCATCCAGGAGAAAAAGTATTGGGCGTTTTCAATCTGTTTTCCTCAACCGATAAAATACTTGTCATTGATCGGGAAGTCAGTTATCCCAATGCTGCAAGAATTCAAGACTATCCTGAACACGAGCCCTACCATCCCGATAATCCATTGATATCCATACCATCACTCCCGTGTGGCCCTGAGACGCGTTACGGCACGGTGATAGTTCCGGAAGGGTGGAAGGAGTGAAAGTTAACGTTTTTCTGTCGAAATTCCTAGACAGTTTCATTAGCCTTGTACTGGAATTGCGCTGGGCGATGAGACCAAATCTCTCAACTAAAATCAGCCTTCTCAACATGATTTTACAAATACACAAAAACTAAATCGATCGAATAAAAATTACTTGTCTAACCATTCCTCAATTCCTATAATCCAGAGGTGGTTCCCGATCTCCAAGCAGGGGTTTGTATACAAAACCAGCGCTCCGTTTGCCGAGCAATTCCTGTTTTGATTTTTCACAGGTTTCAGGATGGCTGAACAAGTCTATTGCAGTGAGTGCCAGTGTTTTAGCAGCGACCATCATGCCCTTTTTGCCAATGCTCATGCCCCCAGCAGCTACTGCCTGCCAACTATGTGCGGACGTGCCTGGCACCCAGGTGGCTGCTTGCATACCAGCAGTCGGTACCATCCAACTTACATCGCCCACGTCAGTAGAACCGCTGCGGCCCTTATTGATGACTTTAAAAGGTTGAACTGCCTCAGACGAAACAAGGGGTTTTTGACTGTTTTTTGGCAGACTCGTTGCCAGTTTTTGAGCAAATTCGGTTTCCTCATGTGAATATTGAACACCACCCACTTTTTGCAAATTGTTGAACATGATTTGGGAAAGCGTCTCATTGGGAAGTAGGTTGTAAAGTCCATGAATCACTTCATATTCCATTCGGGTATCTGTTCCGAGGGCAGCTCCTTTGGCTGCATTTACTGCTCTTTCGAAAAGTTCGTGCACCATTTCCATCTCGGGATGCCGTATGTAGTAATATACTTCTGCAAATTCCGGAACCACATTTGGCGCTTTACCGCCGTCGGTAATCACATAATGAATCCTCGATTCCATTGGAATATGCTCTCGCATCATGTTGACCATGTAGTTCATCGCCTCCACGGCGTCGAGGGCAGAACGACCATTTTGTGGGGAAGCTGCTGCGTGGGAGGCAATGCCGTAAAAACGAAATTTGGCCGATTTATTCGCAAGCGAAGAACTTGCATTCGCGCTATTTTGGTCGCCAGGATGCCAATGCAACACAGCGTCTACATTGTCAAATAGCCCTGCTCTGACCATATAAACTTTCCCGGCGCCGCCTTCTTCGGCAGGAGTTCCGTAAAGCCGAATAGTGCCGGATTTTCCAGAGGAAATCAGCCAATCTTTAATAGCAATTGCGGCTGCTGTTGATCCCGTCCCGAACAAATGATGTCCGCAGGCATGACCATTCCCGCCCTTGACCAATTCCTCCCGAACCGGCACAGCTGCTTGTGAAACGCCTGGAAGTGCGTCGAACTCTGCAAGAATTCCAATGATGGGCTTCCCGCTACCGTAGCTGGCGATAAATGCTGTCGGGATTTTTGCTACACCCTTTTCAATACTGAACCCAGCCTCCGTCAATACTTCTTGCAGCAAAGCAGACGATTTCGTCTCCTGATAACCCAATTCGTGATAGTCCCAAATTTGTTGAGCAATGTTGCTGTAATAGCCTGTTTTGCTCTCCAAATTGTCAAGAATAGAGGACTGTCCAAAAACTGGGAGAGAGCAGAGGAAAGTCAAGAAGGGGAGTAGAAGGACACATGTTTTTTTCATACTAATTTATTTTTGAACTGTTCCTAATGCATTTTGACACTTATTTGAAGATCCACATTCTATTAAAACTCACCTCCCCTCAATCACCGCACCACCAGCCAATACAATAGCTCTTTCTACATCTTTCATCCTAACCATTGCACTTCCCAATTCCTTCTCCACTTCGGCTAATTTCTCCTTTGCAATTTTCATACTTTGCTGATGTCCGTCAGTAGGCCCGTAAGTAGATCGCATATTCCCAGTCATCACATGTCCCAAC
>JAJCYI010000065.1 GCA_029263015.1 Saprospiraceae bacterium
TGAAAAACGTGCAAATTCCAGTGGATAAAGGGATAAATGGGACATTTTAGGAAGAATCCTTTAGCTATTGTTCTAAATTATTCTCCTGCCTCTACCTTCGATTTATCCCTTTCAATCTATGGATTGGCCGAAATCAAGTAATTTGAGGTGAAAACCTAAATTTCGCCATGTAAACACTCTACTTATGGGATGACTCATGTTCACCCGCTATGAAAACTAAAATCACGGGATTTGTCAAAGTACCTTATCTTTTTACCATTTTATTGAAAACCTTATTAGTAATTGATACTTTATATTCATTTTTCAAACTCTGCAACCAATGAGCCTCTAAGTAATCTTGATAGTCTGCGACAACATAACCTCTGGCTTCTTTTAAGGTTTTTTGACCTGGCTGTATCAATTTTTCTATCCTGAAAAACTCATGACTTTTATTTTTCTTATTGATTTGAACCGGCGAGATTTTTCCCACTTCCCAAGTCATTTTATCCAAAACTGCATTTCTTCCTTTCTCAAACCTTTGGGATTTATAGTTCAATGTCCGCTTAGAGTCTGTGTCGTTGAACTTGTCAAGTACTTCATTCGGCGATTTGTCTTTACAAAACTCCCGAATCTGATTGATTTGGTCTTTGGCACTTGCGTTCAAACTGTATTCACTCACTTCAGCTCTTTTACTCCACTGGTATTTTGATTTGTTATTTTCATAGAATGACTGTAATCCAACGGTATCTTGGGAAGCCTTGTCCCACACTTCCATTTTAGTTACTTCAAATAGAAGGACTCCTTCTTCATATTCCCTCATCAATGATTTGAACTCTGGGTATTTTCCTTCCAATTGTTTTTCTTCGTATTTCAAAGCATTCTCTCCGATGCAGTCTTTGTACAATCGGTTTACCACAGTTTCAATGCCCTGTCTGGCCATTTGTTGGCGTGTGCGTGATGAACGCTGTAGGTAGTTTTCAAAATCACCCAATGTTACATTCATTTTATTGCCAAAAGAAAAAAGTTGGTCAACAGAAGGATTTGCTGGAGCCTTCCATTTGTAGGTCAGGAACGTATTGGATGTATCTGCCTGTAAAGTGGCGATTAGATTATCGAGGGTTGTACTGTTTTCAGAGAAGCCACTTTCTTTCTTGATCCTTTTGATCATTGATTCTTTTGCAAGTGCGAACCGAGCGTCTGATTTTATTTTATTCTGTAAAGATGACTTTAGTTGTTGGAGTGACTGGTGGTCTTTTTTACTGATCCTTTTGATAATGTGCCAGCCAATTGAAGACTGGATTGGTTTGGTATAATCACCGTCGTTGGCTAGCGCAAAAGCTGCATCTTCAAATACTTTTTCGTACCTGTTGATGCCAAAAAATCCTAAGTAGCCACCTTTTGAAGCCGTCATTTTATCACCAGAATATTCCTTGGTGACTTCACCAAAGTCAACTCCGTCTTCTAATTTTCGATAAGCATCATCAATTTTTTTCCTGGCTTTTATGGTGTCCGGATTTTTGTCTGCACGAACCAAGATATGGGCTACTTCTACTTCCCCCCTTGCTGCACGTCGGTCATTTATCTTTACCAAATGATACCCGGAATTGGTTCTGACAGGTCCAGCAATTTCATCCGGTTTAGTAGAATAAGCGGCTGATTCTAAGCTATAAAAACCATTCGGAAATATTGCTGTGACCCACCCAATGTGCCCGCCATTCTTGCCGGCTGATTTATCATCAGAATAGGTTTTAGCAACTTCTTCAAAATGCCTGCCCGAATCCAGCATTTTTTTAGCTTCCATGATTTTTGTTAGGGCAGCCAAGGTGTCCACAGGTGGAGCATTGGGGGCCATTTTTACAAGGATATGGCTGACATCAATATCTTCTTGCTTTCTCAAAAAGGCTTCTTCTACCAGCTTTTCTGTTACTTCCCTGTCAATCAAATAGGAATCAGCCAGTTGTCTTCGATAACCATTCAGCTCTTGTTGGAGTGCGACGATGGTGTCGAGCTTCATTTCCTTGGCCTTCTTTACTTTTAGTTTGAAATTGATGTATAGATTGAGGTATTCATCCAACGACTCCTTTGAAAAATTAGCATCAGGGCCATTGGTCTTTGTATATATATACTCAAACTCAGAACGGAGGACAGGTGTGCCATCAACGGAGAACAAAACAGGATCGTTTTGTTGACCGAATGCCATATGTGTGGAAATGAGCGTCACAAACAGAAAGAAAATTCGGCTTACCATAATTGATGTTTTATTTTAGGATTTAAAGAGGAACATGAAGCTCTTAGCTCAATGGATTTGTTAACAAAATTCGGTTGTCAATTTTTCGTTTTGAAAAAACGCTGCAAAAGTAGCATTTTTTTGAGGGACATATTGCGCTCATCCTATTCTCTTAGAGCTTGTCTAGTTTTTGTTTGAACTGAGAATCAATGATTTAGGATGATGGCACAGAATTAACGAAAGAATTTATCGGGATAAATGACTGAGTTAATTCGAAGACAGCGCCTAAAGCGTTGGTTTTCAGGAAAAAGA
>JAJCYI010000066.1 GCA_029263015.1 Saprospiraceae bacterium
AGAATACCAGTAAAACATGACATTTGGAAGCAACCCTGGTTTATTTATCGATAAGGTATTTTTAAAGCCTTATTGATAGTTAAAATCGGGTTTGCTCAAACGCCTTGTTTTATTAGGTTTCTAAGGATTTCCAAACAGAAAAAGTAGTAAAGTCGAGCTTATTTCAAAAGCATGAAAAAGCTCCTGTCCAACCTCATTGCATCACTCTTCTCGATTGTCGTCTTGTTTATTATTCTTGAAATAGGGGTTCGGGTATTCGTTCCAGCGGAATATTATGTGGTGACCCGTGGCAACCATGACTGGGAGGAAGACGAATTGCTGGGCTGGAAGAACAAAGCCCATTACGAAGACGTGGCCATCCGGCACAATAAATTGGTTCGCTATGAAACCAACGAGGATGGCTTTCGCCCAGCCACTATTGCTCGGAAAAAAAATGGAAATGTAATTAGGGTCATGCTTTTTGGCAACTCTACCGTGAATGCCCGGGAAGTGCCTGAATCAGAGACCATCCATTTTTACCTGGACTCTCTCCTCAACCTAACCAGTCAGCGATACGAGGTCATTAATGCGGGCGTGCTGGGCTATGCAACAGATCAGGCGCTGCTGAATATCGAACGACATATTGATACGTATTCACCGGATATCGTGTGTTATGGGTATTGTATCAACGACTTGTACGCCAACAGTTCGGGACTGTATTCGGGGTTGTACAAACCCTATTTTGAATTGGAAAATGGCTCCCTTCAACTTGTCCCTTTAGAAAAACAAAATACTGATATCCTGGGAGCCACGCGATCGTTTTCGATTGCAGATTTATTACAATACTCAGCGTTGTGGGGGATAATGAGGCCTTATATTGAACAAGTGAAAATCAAATATTCAAAACAAGCCGAACTTGACCAAGGGGGCATGAATGAAATTGATCGCTATCAAAAACCCGTTGAAGGAGAACCCCATTTTCAAAAATTGGCGATGTTGGTTGATCGCATGGACGATGCCTGCGAAAAAAATGGGATTGCTTTTTTCTTCTACCCGCACCCTGAGGCGGTGACGGTTTGGCCTCCTTACCGCAAGCTGATCGGCAAAGAAAATCTCCATCCGAATATTATTGAAAATAAACTCCGTGAAATTGCGGACATGGATTCAACCCAATTTGTGGGAATGGTTGACCATTTTATTAAAAATGAAAATAAAGGCCCGTTCCATCTGCTGCCCAAAGACCCACATTGCAACGCTATGGGATACCGATTACAGGCGGAAGTGCTTTCTACGTATATCCGTGGCCTGACCCCAGAAAATATTGCTGCTCCAGTCCATCAATGAAAAAATTGTTGACCAACATTTTGACCTCTTTATTATCCCTCATGGTAATGCTGGCTTTTTTGGAAATTGGGGTGCGGTTGTTTGTGGACGAGAGCCTTTACCTTTTCTCCAATGTATCAGATGATTGGGTTTTGGATGACGAAATAGGCTATAAAAACCGTCCGAATTATGTTGAAAAAAAACGGCATAAGGACAAGTTGGTTTCGCTCTCGACCAATGCTGATGGTTTGCAACCTGCTGGGTTAAAAAGAGAAAAAGCCATTGCTACGAAAAGAGTTATGCTGATCGGAAACTCAACCGTGTTTTCGAGGGACGTGCCCGAAAACGAGAAAATTCATTTCCTTTTGGATTCGCTGCTCAACCTATCAGAACAATCATTTGAGGTAGTGAATACGGGAGCGACAGGCTATTCTACCGACCAGGCTTTGCTTACTTTAAAGCGTTATATCAGTTTGTACAAACCGGATTATGTTGGTTATAATTATTGTATCAATGATCTTTATTTTAATACGCGGGATATGTACACGGGTATTTCCAAACCTTATTTTGAATTAGATGATGATGATATAAAGCTCATTCCATGTCAACCAGAAAAATCTAATTTGAACCAGGACAAATTAGCTTTTAGGAACCTCGTACAATTGTCTGCGATGTATGGGCTACTTAGGCCTTATATTCAGCGGGTGCGTATGAAATATTCAAAACAGGAGGTTTTGGACCAAGGTGGTGCGCAGGATTTGGATATCTATAAAAAAAGAACACCAGAGGAACCGCTTTTTCAATTGTTGGAAAAATTGATCCAGGAAATGAATGCAACCTGCGAGGAAAATGAAGCTGAGTTTTTCCTGTATGCGCACCCGGAAGCAGTGACAGTTTGGGAGCCTTATAGGGAAGCTATAGGGCAGACCAATACCGATCCTTTTATTATTGAAAACAAATTGCATGAAATTGCGGCATGGGATACAATCCCTTTTTTGGGAATGGTGCAATCTTTCCTAAATAAAAAAGAAAAGGGGCCCTTCCATTTGCTGCCAAATGACCCACATTGTAATGGTGCTGGTTATTTGATACAGGCCGAAGTTATTGCTGATTTTGTTATGGAAAATAAAATAACGGAAAAATATATTTCCACAGAATTACAAAGCAAAATTTTAATTGGAAATTAAAGATATAATTATATCGCTTTTTGCGCTATTTATTTCGTTGGCGTTGGGTGAAATAATATTGAGGATGATGCCCGTTGAGGATCCTTACGAAATGGAAAAATATCCAACAAAACACAATGGATATATTAAATCGCAATTCCCACCAATTGTACATTGGGAATTCAGTACAGAAGAGGGGTTGCTGGGTTTTGATGATAAAAAAACTTCTTTTACTACTAATAGTTTAGGTTATAGAGGAGGAGAGTTTAAGGATGAGGAGTATAGGGTATTTGCCATAGGAGGGAGTACAACGGAGTGTCTATATATTGATGATAAACAACAATGGCCATATCTTTTGCAAAATAAATTAAACCTCGCCGGCCACAATATAAATATCCAAAACGCTGGAAAATCAGGTGATGCGATTGATGACCATATTGCCATGCTATCGCACAAAATTGTGCATTTAAATCCTGATTTGATTATAGTATACATGGGCATCAATGATGTGCTCCGACTGGTGTGCAACGACAATCCATTGAAGTTTGATCGGACTGGACAGAAAATTCCTGTATTTAAACATTTCCTGTCTGAACTTCAATTATATAGAAGGGTGCACAATATTATTTCCAAAAATAAATACAAACACAATATAGCATTTGAGTCGGACTATGTTGATAAATCTGCATATATTAGAAGCTTCCCTTTGTCTGATTCAATTCCGAGAATAGATACTGCTTTTTTTAAGAAGAAAATGGAGGTACTGTTAAATACCTGTAAGAATTCTTCAGGGGCAGACGTGGTGTTTATTCCACAACTGGCGACTTGGCATACTGATGACGAAGAATTAAAAAAATGGCACTGGTTAACTGAAATTTGTGGAATAAGGTACCAGCCAGAAGTGCTTACAGGAATAATGGATCAAGTCAATACAATTATTGTTGAAGAATGTCATAAGCATGGAATTCTATTGATTGAACCAAGTATGGAGCCCACATCAGAATACTTTTACGACGACTGTCACTTCAACCCTAGAGGCTGTCAAAAATTTGCAGATATTCTTTTTGATTCATTGCAAGTGAAAATATTCAATCAAGAAAATGTTGATATTTTTTAAATGAAAATCCTCCACATTATTCCCACATATAAGCCAGCGTATATTTATGGAGGACCTATTTTTTCAGTCAGTCTAATTTGCGAAAATTTGGTAAAGGAGGGACATGAAGTTTTGATGCTTACTACTACTGCAAATGGAAAGAATGAATTGGATGTGCCGATTGGTGAAATCCAAACGGTCGATGGAGTGCCGACTATTTATTTTAAACGTTGGACAAAAGATCATACCCATATTTCACCTGCATTAATGTGGAATGTTTTTATAAAATGCAAAAAATATGATGCGGTTCATATTCATTCTTGGTGGAATATTCCAGTTATGGTATCCGTACTGCTTTGCTGGGTGCGCGGCGTAAAACCTATTTTGTCGCCACGCGGAATGTTGAGTGATTTTACATTTGAGAAGAATCATTCTTCCCTAAAAGGTATTTTTCACAATACCATTGGAAAATTTTTATTAAATAAAACACGTCTGCACTTAACGGCTGAGGCTGAACAAAAAGAATGTGAATCAATTGGGACAGATAATTTTGTTTTACCCAACTATATTCAATTAAATAGTGCTAAATTCAAAATTCAAAATTTAAATAAAAAAGAAACATTCAATATTCTTTTTCTTTCCAGAATACATGTTAAAAAAAATATAGAAAATTTATTTAGGGCACTAGAAACAATCAATTTCGATTTTCAATTAAATGTTGCGGGAATGGGTGAGGAAAATTATTTGTCAGGATTGAAAAAATTGGCAAATAAACTCGGAATCGCCAACAAGATAAAATGGCTCGGAGAGGTTCATGGAAAAGAAAAATTTGAAGTTTATAGCAATGCTGATTTATTAGTGCTGCCATCGTTCAATGAGAATTTTGCCAACGTGGTCATCGAATCCCTTTCTACAGGAACCCCCGTCATGGTGTCCGAGCATGTGGGCCTGGCGGATTATGTCGAACAAAATAATTTAGGCTGGATCTGCGGAACAGACGCAGAAAATATTCGAAAATATTTAGAAATTATTTTTGCAGATAAAAACCGGTTGGAGGAGATTGGTAAAAAAGCTGTTGAAATAACGCAGCAGGATTTCTCCCCAACCGAGCTTACCAAAAGATACATTGTTCAATATAAAAGATAATATCCCACCCTTCACTTTCATCATCCTCACTTTCAACGAGGAGGTGCATTTGCCCCGTTTGCTACAATCTATCAGAGGCTTGAATGCGCCGGTTTTTGTCATGGATTCGGGCAGTACAGATGCTACGATCAGCATTGCTGAAAAATATGGTGCAATAACTGCCTATAATAAGTTTGTCAACCACCCAAAACAATGGGATTTTGCCCTTAACCATTTTTCGATTTCTTCTCCATGGATCATTGGATTGGATGCTGACCAGATCGTAACGCCGGAGTTGTTTGAATTATTAAATGGTTTCAAAAATGAAACTGTTCCAGAGACGGTGAGTGGAATATATTTCAATCGCAAGAACTATTTTAAAGGGCGGTGGATAAAGCACGGTGGGTATTTCCCCAAATACCTTTTGAAGATGTTCCGGACAGGCGTTGGCCATTCTGACCTAAACCAAAACATGGATCATCGGTTTGTGGTGCAGGGTGAAACAACAATCTGGAAAAAAGGATACCTCATTGAGGAAAACCTGAAAGAAAATGACATTGCCAACTGGATCGACAAACACAATCGGTACAGCACTTTGCAGGCAAGAGAAGAGATTGAAAGAAAGTTGGGGAAAAGGCAGCAGCCTTTGCGGGCCAAATTGTCAGGAAACCCTGACCAGCGCGTGGCCTGGTTCA
The DNA here is from genome assembly GCA_029263015.1 of Saprospiraceae bacterium. GTDB lineage: Bacteria > Bacteroidota > Bacteroidia > Chitinophagales > Saprospiraceae > UBA6168. Next base: position 5,385 of record JAJCYI010000066.1, read on the forward strand.
AACAATGGTGGTTCAATGCACCTTTATTTGTGAGACCCATGCTTTACTTTCTTTACCGTTATTTTTTCAAACTGGGTTTTTTGGATGGGAAGGAGGGGTTTATTTTTCATTTTTTGCAGGCTTTTTGGTATCGGCTGATTATTGACATAAAAATTGATGAAGATTTAAAGAAATCAGCTCCAGAGGCGGGCCTTCCACAAACCGAAAAAATAAAACCTCCCATATCCAAAAAATTGGAAATTGGAAATTGAGGGGACGTTCCGAATTTTACTTGTTTATTTTTTGACCAAACAAATCTACCAGAAAAAAGATGATTTATACGCTTGGAATAAACGCATATCATGGCGATTCTTCTGCATGTATTTACAGGGATGGAGAGTTGATTGCTGCCACCGAAGAAGAGCGGATTCGCCGAGTGAAGCACTGGGCTGGATTGCCAACTGAAGCCGTGAAATTTTGCCTTGTCGAGGCCGGGATTGGACTTGAGGAAGTGGACGTAATTACAGTGTCGAGAGACCCTTGGGCGAAATTTCCATTAAAGCTATTGCATGTTCTGAAGAACCGTACTTCTATAGGCGCTATTCGGGAAAAAGCTGCTCATATCGGAGGCATCAAAACAATCAAAGCAGATGTTGCGCACGCCCTCGGACACAACGGCACACCTGTGAAGGCAAAGGTGAAATTCATTGAACATCATCGCAGTCACATGGCCAGTTCCTTTTTTGTGTCGCCGTTCGAGGAATCAGCGATCCTTTCGGTGGATGGCATGGGTGATTTCACTTCGACCATGCGCGGTACCGGAAAAGGCAATAAAATCAGCGTTCTTGACAGTGTTTCCTTCCCACATTCAGTTGGATTCTTTTATACTTGTTTTACCCAGTTCCTTGGTTTCCCAAATTTTGGCGATGAATACAAAGTGATGGGGCTGTCACCTTATGGCACTCCAGATGAAGATTTGATGAAAAAAATCCGTGAGTTTATCAAGATCAAAAAGAATGGACTGTTCGAGTTGGACCTGAAATACCTGAACAGGGTAGGACAAGGAGATTGGGCGGGTATTGACAATGCTGGGAGGCCCTTCATCAAGCCCAAATTCAGTGATTATATGATCAGCAAGTTTGGCAAACCACGTGCAAAAGACGAACCACTGACAGCGTCTCACATGAACCTGGCGGCATCGGTACAGCGGGTGTGTGAAGAAGTCATTTTTCATATGGCCGAAGACCTGCAAAAGAAAACAGGGCTTAAAAACCTGTGCATTACCGGCGGGGTTGCTCAGAACTCAGTGGTCAATGGAAAGATCATCGAAAACACCTCGTTCGACCATCTTTTTGTACCACCTGCTGGGCATGATGGCGGTACATCGGTCGGATCTGCTTTGTTTTATTACCACCATGACTTAAATAAACCGCGGTCTCGATTTATGCACCAGGCATACACGGGAATGAGTTTTACCAATGATGAAATTGATGCGTTTTTAAAATCCCGGGACTTGAAAGGTTTTTATGTAAAAAAGTACACGGAAAACGAGCTGGTAGAAGTAGTCTCAGACAGCCTTGTGGATGGATGTGTAGTCGGTTGGTTTCAGGGAAAAGCTGAATTTGGCCCCCGGGCCTTGGGCAACCGGTCTATCATTGTTGACCCTTCCCGCAAGGATGCCAAGGATTTGCTGAACTCAAAAATCAAACGGAGGGAGAGTTTCCGGCCATTTGCACCTTCTATCTTAAAGGAAGCTACTGCCGAATATTTTGAACAAGTAGATGATGTGCCATACATGGAAAAAGTGTACCCTATCCGCAAGGAAAAAAGAGAACTAATACCGGCTGTTACGCATGTCGATGGTACTGGAAGATTGCAGACAGTAGAAGAAAAAGATGCACCGAGGTATTATCGGTTGATTGCAGCGTTTGGCAAAAAATCAGGGGTGCCCATTTTACTCAACACCTCTTTTAATGAAAATGAACCGATTGTAAATACGCCAGAACATGCGCTGGAATGTTTCCTTCGTACTCAAATGGATATTTTAGTATTGGAAAATTTTATTGTTAGCCGCAAGCCACTAAAATAGAAATTTAGAAATCGGAACTATTCTAATTTCTAAATTTTGTTCACCTGCCATTCCAGTTCTTATTTCCCATTGCTTCTTTTTTTATAAACACAAACCCATTAAATTATGATCCACGAAGCTTTTTATAATGGCACCTGCCCTTTGGATGAACCTTTGACGGTTCCGACAAGGGTAGATGAACAAACGGATAAGTACATCTCATTGAAAACCGAAGAGTCCGTCAAAAGCTATTATGATGAAAATGGTTATGTCGTCCGGCGAAATCTTATTCCCCACGAGTTGTGCGATGAGATGCTCCGCAATTTTAAGGAAGAAGTAAAACCTTACAAAGGGCATATCTATCGGCAGGCCAGTGCCAATCCTGAAAAGCACAAGTTCACGGAACATAATTACATGCTCAACTCCATACTCAATCTGCAATCGGTGAGTAGCGAGAATTTTCCAAAATTTAAGTCCAATGGGCTAAACGTACTGTCCCATGAAGCTATACAACATTCCTTGAACACGCTGATGGGTGAGCCAGGCAAACTTGTGCAGTCCATGTATTTTGAAGGCAACCCTGCTACTTGGGCGCACCAAGATTGTTACTATCTTGATTCTGAAAGAGACGGTGCCATGATCGGAATGTGGTTGGCATTAGAGGATATTCACCCAGGCGGCGGAAGGTTTTACATCTACCCCACCAGCCATAAAATAGACATCCGGAAAAATGGCGGTGATTTTGACATCGCTTTCAACCATGACCGCTATAAGGTATTGGTGAAAAAAATCATCATGGATTTTGACCTCAAGTGCGAAGTGCCCATGTTACGGAAGGGCGATGTACTCTTTTGGGGTGGAAAAACCATACATGGGGCGCTGGACACCTTTGAACCACGGTATTCCCGCAATTCGATTACCGGCCATTTTATCCCTGAATCAACTAGGTTTATGCAGTTTCAAACTATTGTGAAGCCATTGCAGTTGAAAAAAATCAATGGCATAAATATCAATTTCCCAAAGGATCTCGATGTGGCTAAGAACAAGGCTATTTTTAAAGTTGAAACCACATTCCCGAAAGCATTTCAGCTTGCAAAGAAAGTGGCTATCAAAATGGCAGTGAAGTAATTGACAGAATTTAGGGGGTCATGATTTTGTTGAGTGATTGCTCAGCAGGAGCATTTAACCCTGTTTTGTCAGGAATTTAGAAGGAAAGAACGTACCTTTGCCACTGCTTATTAATTACTGCTCTTTTTTAAATGTCTGTCCCCTCCCCCTTCTCACGTGTGCCTTATTTAGGATAAAAGTGCATAGGTGAGCGTTCTGGTCTTATTTTTTGTAACAAATCAGTAGTAAACCACCGTAAAAGCGAACAGCACGTATCGTCCCATTAGTCGATTATTGAACTTACACTAAATCCCAGATTAAGTCATGAAGATATCGGTAATTACTGTTAGCTATAACAGCTCGAAGACCATAGAGGATACGCTTTGCTGTGTCCGTGACCAGACCTATAAGGATGTTGAGCATCTTGTCGTGGACGGAGATTCAAAGGATGGTACACAAGAAATACTAAAAAAATACAGGAATGGCCTTTCGGCATTGATAATCGAACCTGATTACGGGATATACGATGCCATGAACAAAGGGATTCGGTCAGCAACAGGCGATGTGATCGGCTTTTTAAATGCTGATGACAGTTACGTCAGCGACAAAGTGCTGGAGAAAGTTGCCGATGCTTTTGCCAACAATGAGACTGATTCGGTCTATGGCGACCTTTGTTATGTTAGTGCTGAAAATACGAACGAAGTTTTACGGTTTTGGAAGGCAGGCAAATGTACCGAAAAAGGCTTCTTAAATGGTTGGATGCCACCGCACCCTACTTTTTTTGTAAAACGGTCTGTTTTGGAAAAATATGGCGTGTTCGATCCCACCTTTCGTTTTGCTGGGGATTATGAGCTGATTCTACGACTGCTTTACAAGCACAATATTTCTACACATTATATCCCTTACTGTATGGTGAAAATGCGGATCGGGGGCGCTGGCAACAAGTGGATGGAAAACCGCCTGATCGCCAACCTTGAGGATCGTTTGGCTTGGAAGAAAAACAACCTGAAACCAAAGCCTTATACTACCCTCCTCAAACCGCTAAGGAAAATGTTTCAGTTTGTCGGGATGCGAAAAAAAGCAGCTTTCCTTTCTTAAAAAATTGACAATCAATAATTTGTGAATTAAAATACTTTAAGCCTCTAAGAAAAAAATAACAAAAAGCCCCTCGGGATATTCCCGAGGGGCTTTTTGTATTATCCCTCGTCCCAATGCCTGCTTTCTTCTTCCCTTTCGGCCTTGGTCTTTTCAAATATATCCCTCGGTAGAAAGTAGTCAGAAGGCGCAGCATCCTCTTCCCAAACTGGCTGTTGCTCTTCCTCGTCGGCTTCAATTTGTTCTTTGAACCAATATGCAGTGAAAATGCCGACAATCCCACCGAACAAGTGGCTTTCCCATGAAATGCCTTCCTGATTAGGTAAAATGCCAAGGAAATACCCACTGTACAATATCATAACGATGAGCGCAAGGATAATGGATTTGATACTCCTTCGGAAAATGCCAGTCCAGAAAACAAATGCTAACAGGCCATACACTATACCGCTTGCCCCAATGTGGAACACCCGACGTCCGAATAGCCAGACCGCTAGGCCGGTTAGTAAATATATCATCAACATGCTCCGGTTGGCCACCCTTGGATAGAAATACACGATCATGGCCGAAAGGACAAACAAAGGGGCAGAATTGGAAATCAAATGCGGCATGCCGGAATGGATGAGCGGAGAAAAAAGGACACCCCTCAGCCCAAACAATTCTCTGGGGAAAACACCAAACTTGCCGAAATCCATTCCAGTGAGAATCTGGAAGAGGTGGATGCCCCAGATCAGCAAGATGAATTGCAGGGGCTTGTTTATACTGTCAAGGATGCGCTTTTTTTGTCCTGCCATTTTGGGAAATTAGATCATTATTTTAGAATCATGTTTATAACAAGACCTAAATATAGTTGTAGGTCGTTGATTTCAACATAAATAATACACAGGGAACAAGGTGCTTGATAAAAAGTTAGAAGTCTGCTTTAAAACCAAAAAACCGACAAAATCCACAAAGGAGTGCTCATGGTACAAACTTCTATTTATCTTTCCAGCCTCAAACCAATTACTTCTCAACTCAATACTATGATACGGTTCATTTTTATTTTGACGATGGCGGGTGCAATGTTTTCCTGCAAAAACGAAAAAGCAACAAAAGAACAATCCGCCGAACAACCCAATGCCAATACTCAAACGGCTCCAGCGCAGGAGGCCACGTTATCGAGTGTTCCGCTTGAATTGATACAGCGGATATGGGAGGAGGGTACTCAGGTGGATTATATTTACCATTATCATCCATTCACAATCAGTTTGAGCGAGCGGGCTGCCATTCAAAATACCATGCGCCACATTGCTGAGTCGCCGGCTCCTATAACCCCGGGATGCCAACCAGCGGGGATTGTCACTTTCCAAATAGACGGGGACATCGTACTCAGGGGGGATTTTTACTTTGACACCAACTGCACTTTTTTTGTTTTCTATGACAAGGATAAAAATAAATATTCAAACTACATGACCCAAGAAGGCATCACCTATTTCAACAACCAGATACAGCAGGGCCTCAATTTGAGGAATCAAGCTCAACAATGAGCGGCAAGCCTTGACCCTTTAACGTGGGCATTTGGGGTGAATAAAACCCGTTTTCCCAAAACGAAAAATGCGGTTGGACGAATCAACTCCGAATCCCCTCAAAACCAGATGGCAATGTTTTATACTCGAAACTCACTGACTTAAAACTTACAAACTCACTAACTCACGTTAACTTACCGATATGCGTTTAGGCGTTATAGATTGTGGCACCAATACTTTTCATTTATTGGTAGTGGATGTGGACCAGCATGGCAAGTTCACAAGGGTATATAAGGAGCGGAACTATGTCCGGCTTGGAGAAAACGGGCTAATGAAAATTGGTGAGATACCGTTCCAAAGGGGCATTGTTTGTTTGGCTGACTACAAACGAAAATTGGCACAGTTGGAAGTGCAGGAACTAAAAGTGTTTGGTACGGAAGCACTGCGCCGTGCCTCTAATGGAAAGGAGTTCGTAGAAGCCGTGAAGATGCAAACGGGGGTTCAGGTAGATTTGATCACAGGTGAGGAGGAGGCAAGGTTGATCCACCTTGGAGTGATGCAAGCGGTGTCGCCATTTATCGGAAAGGGGTTGATTATGGATGTTGGCGGGGGCAGTGTGGAATTCATCATTGCCAGCGGGGCAGAAGTTTTTTGGGCGAGGAGTTTTCCGATTGGTGTGCAAGTACTTTTTTCTGAATTTCACAAAAACGATCCGATCAAAAAGACAGATGTACAGGCGCTGAAAGCATATCTTGAGAAGGCACTCCAACCTCTTTTCTTAGTTTTACAAAAACATGATACACCTTTTTTATTAGGAGCCTCTGGCTCTTTCGAGGTAGTGGAAGAATTGTTGTTCAATGAGCGACAGCATGAACTTTACAGTACCGTTCCGGTAATGGATTATCACAAGGTACATGGTTTGATCGTTGGTTCTTCTTTGGCCGAACGACAAGCTATGGATCGGTTGCCCAATGAAAGGGTTGAGTTGGTGGTGGTGGCATTTGTGCTGATTGATTTTATTTTAAAAAAAGCAGGGATAAAAGAGATTGTTACTTCAGCCTATGCCATGAAAGAAGGTGTTTTGTATGAAATGATGAAAGCTACCCGATCTTGATATAATCTTTGTAGTGACTGAAACCCATTGAATTTAGGGTGTAAGTACAAGTTGCGTCCTAAATTAAGGCAATAACTCTGAAAAACATCAATAAATTTGCAGCTATGAAAAAGAACTATTTGACTTTTATGTTGAGCTTTTCTCTATTGTTTTACTGGTCGTGCAGCGATAAGAGCAGCACCAATAATGAGCAGGAAACACCACAGACTGCCACGCTTTCTGGTCACCCGGCCATTGACAAGCTAACTCAGCAGATTGCAGAAAACCCCAACAGGGCTTCCCTTTATGCCAACCGCGGTGCAGTGTGGTTTGAGAATGAAAATTTTGATGAAGGCATCACTGATCTGGAAAAGGCCATTTCGCTCGATTCTACCAAGGCAGGATATTACCATGTGCTGGCGGACATGTACATGGACTATTACCGCTCCCGCCTCGGCCTTGTTACAATGGAAAAGGCTGCAACTTTATTCCCTGATCGAGTTCCCACTTTGTTGAAATTATCTGAATTCCAGATGATCCTCCAGCAGCATAATGATGCTTTGTTTACATTGGAGCAAATTCGGAAAAAAGACCCTCAGAATGCTGAAATGATGTTCATGTTTGGCAGGGTGTTCAAAGATATGGGGCGCAAAGAAGAGGCTATTGGTGCTTTCCAGTCAGCCGTCGAAAACGACCCCGACCTGCTTGACGCTTGGGTGAATTTGGCGGAGTTGCTGGCCGAAAAAGACTCCCCCTTAGTCGGTAAATACTTTGATAACGCACTTCGTCTGGATTCCAACAATATAGAGGCGCTCCATGCCAAGGCGTATTATTTATCGAACAAAAAAAACGATCTCGATGGAGCGGTCAAGCTGTACAAAAAGATCAATACCGTTGATCCACAATATGTAGAAGGTTATTACAACATTGGTCTGCTATACCTCGACATGGATTCTTTGGAACGGGCCTACCAGAGTTTTGATATTGCTGTGAAATACGCTCCGCAATATCCAGATGCGTACTACCACCGGGGCGTTGCAGCAGAGATGATGGACAATACAGAACAAGCTATTGCCGACTATAAAAACGTGCTGAATTTTGATCCTGATTTTGCGGGAGCGAAAGCTGGACTGGATCGGTTGCAAAAATAAGGATTGAAGGACAAACAGGTTTTAGACGTTTTGCCAAAATGCATTAAATTTAGAGTTTGGCTTACAACAGAATTTCTAATTTCTTAATTTTCAATTTCAAAACAGACACTCATGCCAATCAGAATGGAACAAGATCCGGAAAGGCGGCAGCCCCGGAGAGATAATAGTCCTCGCCGAAACCAGGGCGGCGGCGGCCTTGCACGATTGTTACCTTTTCTCCTACCATTGCTATTAAAAAACCGTAAATTATTGATGATTGCTATAGTTGCAGGAGTGGTATGGTTCTTTTTTCTTGGTGGTAGTGAGCAATTATTCGGCACCCTCGAAGGTGGCGCGGAAGGTGGCGATCATGTGGAGCAATTCTCTTTTGGGGCAGCCTTGAGCGAGGAAGAATATTATAAAGCCGATGTATATGAACCATTGGCTACCACGACCGCTTTGGGCAACCCACAATTACCGGCAGAGGTTTCCTTGTTGCAATATGCCCCCAAACGAATGCACCAGGGCCGGCAAGGCTCATGTGTAGGCTGGGCAAGTTCCTATGCCGCACGTACCATCCTACATTCACGGGCCTCTGGACAAAGCCCAAACAGCATGACATTCAGCCCTTCCTTTTTGTACAATCATATTGCCTTGGATGGTTGCCAAGGAGCTTACATGAACAAAGCAATGGAGTTCCTTCATCAAAATGGCGATCTACCCTTCACCGAATTTCGATACGACGAGCGTTCGTGCAGCAAAACTGCTTCCGGTTCGCAACAGACTGCCGCTTCCCAGTACCGAATAAAAGGGTACAACCGGCTTTCTAATGGCGCACGTGATTTTGGGGTTGACCTGAATGGTGTTCGACAGCATCTTGCTGCGGGAGCTCCAGTGGTCATAGGCATGATGGTAGGTGGCTCGTTCATGCACCAAATGGTCGGTAAAAATTATTGGCAGCCAACCCAAAAGGACTATCAGCAATATGGTTTTAGCGGCCATGCCATGTGTGTGATCGGTTACGATGACAACAACCAAACAGTACAGCTCATGAACTCCTGGGGCTCTGAATGGGGCGATAACGGCACCGCATGGATCAGCTACCGTGACTTCCAGCAATTCACCAAAGAGGCTTACGGTCTTTACCCAATGGGAAATACCGCTAAGTACGATCCTGATAAATTGGCTATTAAGTTTGGGCTTATTGAAAATAATGCTCAAACCCTCATACCGCTCCGTGAAGTTGGCGATCGGGTTTTTCGTACCCGTGCCCCTATGTCGAAAAGCACCAAATTCAAAGTGGCTATCACCAACTCCATTGAGTGCTATATTTATGTATTTGGGCAAGAGACGGATGGTTCAAGTTATGTGCTGTTTCCCTATACTGAAAAACATTCGCCCTACTGCGGCATCACAGGCACCCGCCTTTTCCCTCGTGACCACTCCATGACCCCTGATGATATTGGTAACCGCGACTACATCGCTATAGTAGTCTCTAAAAAAGAGTTAGATTGGGACGTACTCAACAGCCGCATCAATGCCAGCCGCCAACCAACTTATATTGGAAAGGTGCGCGATGCCATCGGCCAGCAGGAAATTCCAAATGTGAAATTCAGTGTGCCAGATGCGGTGGAGTTTAACTGTGATTTGAAAGGCAAGAATGTGGTGGCGACGGTGATCGAAATTGATAAGTAGGGAATACTCCCTACGGCTTCTTCAATTCCCCTTTCACATCTATATCCAACACCCGTAGGCGCCATTTTTTGGCGTAACCATCCTTGTTAATATCAAAATGATACGTCCGCTGCTTGAACAGTTTTTTAATCAAAAAACCAATGCCTGCACTTGTTGCGGGAATGAGGTAAACGCTTTTGTCCACCTGCTGGAAAGGTTCATCCTGTAATGCCTCGTCCACCACTGAGTAAAGAGCCCAAACAGCGGCGAAGTTGAAAAACTGGTTGCCCAATGGCCGTGACCACTTTTGGGGCTTAAACGATCGGAGCGCAATAATACTGTCGAGGGGGACATGGTCTTTGGCGAAAAGCAACAGATTCTGCTCGTAAGAAATATCTTCGATCACACGGGTGTACCATTGGCCACCGATCATCTGGAAAGTGATTTCATGGCCAGGAAAATATTTGCGGGTCTTTGGGCTGTTTATTCTTTCCAATTGGAGGAACTTCTGCCCATAGGCAACATTCACCAAGAAAAAAGCAAACAAAAAAGATAACGTTGTTCGCATAGTCGGATTGATTTTCAGGAAAGAGGTTAATCTTATTTGGTTGGGTTGGATTTCAGGAAAATATTTTTCTTGAAAAAACGGTAATTGATGTTCCGCGCGGCTTTTTCGATCTCGTCGTAAGGCAAGTCCTCTTTAGCAGTATAGATGACCATAAACGAATACTGTCCGTCTGTTTTTTTCATTTTCTTATAAAGCCAGTTTTTGTTCAAGCGCCATGCCTCCCGTATCTTTCTTTTAATGCGGTTGCGGGCCACTGCCGATTTGAAATTCTTTTTGGGGACAGTAGCAGTGAACTGGATGGGGGCATCGCTTTTAGGTTCGTCCATTTTCAAAAAAACCAACCGCAGTGGGTAAGCTCCAAACGACTTTCCATCTTTGAACATCCGCCCAATTACCTTGCGGCTTTTTAGCCGTTCTGTTTTTTTGAAAGTGAATTTTTTCATGGTGAAATACAAAGTGCCAAAGTACGAAGTTGGGAGACAAGTGGTAAATTTTGACCTTTTGCCTACATTTGTTGTTTGACTGAAAAAAGTCAGGGTATGACTGAAAAAATTGAAGAAACCATTCAGGAAGTTAAAAAAATTTTCTCTTCCCACCTTGAGCAAAACGCTTTCCGAAAAACGCCGGAACGCTATGCTATTCTTGAGGAAATTTATCGGCGCAACGACCACTTCGACGCCGAAGCTTTGTATATACACATGAAGAACCAAAGCTATCGCGTAAGCAGGGCTACAGTATATAACACGCTCGACCTACTGGTGAACTGTGATCTGGTGAAGCGACACCAGTTTGGTAAAAACCTGGCACTCTATGAGAAGTCGTTTGGCTACAAACAACATGACCACCTCATTTGTGAAGATTGTGGTAAAGTTGTTGAATTTTGCGACCCCCGCATCCAGCAGATCAAAGACATGATGGGAGATTTGTTAAAATTCCAAGTTACCCACCATTCATTAAACCTTTTTGGCAAATGTGACGGCGCTTGCGAGCGCACTAAAAATAAATCGTGATTAGTAATTAGTGATTAGAACATCAGTGGTTAGTGATATAGGGGGAAACCAATCACCAGTCACTAATCACCAGTCACTAACCACCAGTCACTAACCACCAATCACTAACATGGTAATAGACGTGATTCTCGGCCTCCAGTGGGGCGACGAAGGGAAAGGAAAGATTGTTGATTATTTGGCGACCCAATACGACGTGGTGGCCCGCTTTCAAGGCGGCCCCAACGCTGGGCACACCTTAAAATTCGACGGACAAAAATTTGTTCTCCATACCGTTCCCTCTGGTATTTTCAGGAAAGAATTAATCAACCTCATTGGCAATGGTGTGGTCATTGACCCGATCACTTTGCGGCGGGAACTTGGTGGCTTGAGAGAAGCTGGAGTCGAATATGCTGACCGCTTGCTGGTGGCCAAGAAGGCTCACCTTATCGTACCTACCCACCGCTACCTCGATGCCGCTTCGGAAACAGCGAAAGGCCATGCGAAAATTGGTTCCACATTAAAAGGAATCGGACCAACGTATATGGACAAGACTGGCCGGAACGGCCTGCGTGTCGGTGATATTTTGCTGGAAGAATTTCAGGAGCGATACAATACTTTAAAACAAAAGCATCTTGGTCTTTTGGCAGCATTGCCCAACATAGATTTTGATCTGGAAACAGAGGAGAAAAAATGGTTCGAAGCACTGGACTCTTTACGCTCCTTGAAAATGGTGGATGGTGAATATTTTATCAACCAGCAATTGGCCGAAGGCAAAAGGGTGTTGGCTGAAGGCGCACAGGGTTCCATGCTCGACATTGACTTTGGCACCTATCCATTTGTTACTTCCTCCAATACTGTGACTGCTGGCGTTTGCAACGGACTTGGTGTGGCACCTAAAAACATCGGAGAGGTCATTGGCATAACCAAAGCTTATTGCACCAGGGTCGGCAGTGGTCCCTTCCCGACAGAACTGTTTGATGAAGATGGTGAATTTTTAAGAAAAGAAGGACAGGAGTTTGGTGCTACGACTGGCCGCCCCCGCCGTTGTGGTTGGATAGATTTGCCACAGTTGAAATACACTATTATGCTGAACGGCGTCACCCAGCTGGTCATCACAAAAATTGATGTTTTAAATAAATTTGAAAAAATAAAAGCGGCTACCAAATATCGTTACGACGGCCAGGTCACGGATCGTTTGCCATACGATTTATGCGGAGTGCCTGTAGAACCGTTGTACAAGTCGTACCCAGGTTGGAAACAAGCACTGGATGGGGTTATGGATTATGACGACTTGCCCGTAAATGCCAAAGCTTACCTTGCCACTTTGGAGCACCATTTAGGCGTTCCCATTACGATGGTTTCAACAGGGCCTGAGCGAAAGAGTTTGATTTTGAAAGGAGTGGAAGCGACTGTTTGAGAATTTTTTCAGACGGTTTAAATGCCTCAACAGCACTATAATTTAAATAGGATTATCCCCAAAATGAAAAACCAAACCCCAAAAAGTAGTAGCAGACAATTGGACAGGAAGCGAGAAGGTAACTTCTACGATAAGATCATGAGGGAAAACCTGAAACAGATTTTCCTCCCTTTGGTTGAGAAGCAATTGCAGATAAAAATCAAAAGTGTCAAACCTCTGTCCGACAAACAAGAAACCACATTAGAAAGGGAAACCGATGCTTTTTTGCTCATTGAAACCGACACAGGAGAAAAGTTTATTTTACACCTTGAATTCCAGGTCAAAGATGACCCAGACATGATTTATCGGATGATCGAGCATCATGGGCATTGAATTGAGGAAATACAAGATACCGATCAAGCATGTTGTCATTTATTTGGGAGAAAGAGAACCGAAAATGATCACCCAATTGAAACCTGAAGAAGTATTTAGCTCTTTTGAAATGGTGAATGTGCATAAATTCAAACCTGACAAGTGGTTGTCGTCCCAGGTGCCTGAAGAAATTATTTTGGCCGTTTTATCAGATTATCCGAAAAAAGATGCAGGGCGCATACTTGCCGCAATTTTTGATAAACTCAAGCGGGCATGCACCACCCCGAACAAGTTGGGCAAGTTCATCAAACAATTGATAATATTATCAAGACTGCGTAACTTAGAGTCCTTAACCATAAAAATTTCGGAAACCATGCCATTATTGATCGATATAGAAAAAGATGGGCTTTATCTCATGGGCCTTAAAAAAGGAAAAGAACTCCTTGAAATGGAGCAGCAAAAAGCGAATAACGAAAAGAAAGCCACCATTGTCAAAATGTTGGATGCTGGATTGAAAGTCGATCAAATAGCCAATTTTTTGAACCTGTCGGAAAAAGAAGCTAAGACATTTTTAAAAGAAATAGAAAACGACAAAAAGGCAAAAAAGAAAAATTAGTAACACCTGCCAGTATCTTTTTCTCCATCTGATGTCCATACTCAAACTTGTAGAATACAGCATCTTCATCGGCAAGGCCGATCCTGAACTTTCCCAAATAATTTCGCAGGACAATTATTCAAAAATAGCTATTTTAGTGGATGAAAATACCCGCCAGCATTGCCTGCCCGTGTTATTGAAAAATATCGAAATCGAGCATAGTATTATCGAAATACCTGCGGGGGAGCAGCATAAAAACCTGAGTTCATGTCGCCATATTTGGGAAGAAATGATGCTGCAGGGGATGGATCGACATTCGCTTCTGCTCAACCTCGGCGGCGGAGTCATTGGCGATATGGGTGGCTTTTGTGCCGCAACTTATATGCGGGGCATTGACTTTGTGCAAATACCGACAACCCTGCTTGCGCAAGTCGATGCTTCAATAGGCGGCAAACTCGGCATTGATTTCAACTTGGTCAAAAACAGCATTGGCCTTTTCAAAAATCCAAAAGCCGTTTTTGTTAACCCTGTCTTTTTGCAAACCCTACCAGAGAGTGAAATCTGGAGTGGCTTCGCTGAAGTTTTCAAACATGCACTTATTGCCGATGCTGACCTGTGGCACGATCTGCAAAAAGTAACCAGTCTTTCAGCATTGGATTGGCAGCCGTTGTTGGCTCGCTCGCTCCGCATCAAAAAACAGGTGGTGGAGATAGACCCTTATGAAAAAGGCCTTCGCAAAGCCCTGAATTTTGGGCACACCATTGGACATGCGGTGGAGAGTTTTTCATTCAGTGCGGATAAGCCCTTGCTACATGGCGAAGCTGTTGCCATTGGCATTGTCTGCGAAAGCTGGCTATCGAACAAAGAAGGAGGACTCTCTCAAAAATCGCTTGAACAGATAGCGGCTTTTGTAAAGAAACGCTATCCATCTTTTTCTTTTCAGGAAAAAGATTTCCCAAGGATAATGGAGTTTATGAAGAAGGACAAGAAAAACCGGGACGGTCGCATCAACTTTACCTTTATCCCAGAGGTCGGGAAAGTCGAATGGGATCAATATTGTGAAGAAGAAATTATTAGAGAAAGTTTGAGGTATTACCTTTCTATATAGCAAGAAAATTTCCAGTTACGACCAACCAGATAGTCTCCTTACCTTTGCGCCCCAATTTCAAAAAAAATGTCATTGATCAAAGAAATAGAAAAACGCAAGACCTTCGGAATCATCTCTCACCCAGATGCCGGAAAAACGACCCTGACTGAAAAACTGCTCTTGTTCGGAGGGGCCATACAGACAGCAGGTGCAGTGAAATCCAATAAGATCAAACGCACCACGGTTTCCGATTTTATGGAAATTGAAAAGCAGCGGGGAATCTCTGTGGCGACTTCGGTAATGGCTTTTGAATACCGTGACAAAAAAATCAATATACTCGATACGCCGGGCCACCAAGATTTTGCGGAAGATACATACCGGACCCTGACGGCAGTGGACAGTGCCATCGTGGTAATCGATGTGGCAAAAGGGGTAGAGGCACAGACCGAAAAACTGGTGAATGTTTGCCGTAGGCGAAGTACTCCGATCATTGTTTTTATCAATAAATTAGACAGGGAAGGAAGAGATGGGTTCGACTTGTTGGATGAATTGGAACAAAAACTTGATCTCATCGTGCGGCCGTTGAGCT
This sequence comes from Saprospiraceae bacterium, assembly GCA_029263015.1. Taxonomy (GTDB): domain Bacteria; phylum Bacteroidota; class Bacteroidia; order Chitinophagales; family Saprospiraceae; genus UBA6168. The sequence continues at coordinate 20,629 of JAJCYI010000066.1, forward strand.
GGCCGGTAGGCATGGGACAATCCTTCCAGGGAGTCTATAGTTTGTATGAACAAAAGCTCGTCTTGTTTAGGCCGCATGGCAAACAAGCGGCAGATGAAGTGATCGAATTCAGCGACCTCGACTCTCCTGAATTAGAAAACCACATCGGTGAGCAGGCTGCAAAAACCCTGCGGGAAGAGATAACGATGATTGAAGAGGTCTATCCGCCATTCGACAAGGATGACTATATGGAAGGCCTATTGTCACCTGTGTTTTTTGGCTCTGCCGTCAACAATTTTGGTGTGCGGGAATTGCTCGATTGCTTTGTGGATATTGCCCCGACTCCCCTTCCCCGACCGACTGAAGAAAGGGAAGTTGACCCAGCTGAAAAAAATTTCACGGGATTTGTCTTTAAGATCCACGCAAATATTGACCCCCGCCATCGCGACCGAATCGCTTTTTTGCGCATCTGTTCTGGCACTTTCGAGCGGAACACCAATTACCTCCATGTGCGCCACGGCAAAAAAGTCCGGTTTTCCAATCCCACAAGTTTCATGGCCTCCAAAAAAGAAATCGTGGACAAGGCATTTCCAGGCGACGTGGTCGGTCTGTACGATACTGGCAATTTCAAAATTGGAGATACATTGACAGAGGGGGAAGAGTTGCACTTTACAGGCATTCCAAGTTTTTCACCAGAGCAGTTTCGTTATGTTGAAAACGGAGACCCGATGAAAGCAAAACAGCTTGCCAAAGGCATCAGGCAATTAATGGACGAAGGGGTGGCCCAGCTTTTCGTTAAAGAAAATAATAACAGAAAAATTATCGGGACGGTAGGCGCCCTGCAATTTGAGGTGATCCAGTATCGTCTTGAGCACGAGTATGGCGCCAAGTGCGTTTACGAACCAACCAACATGCACAAAGCTTGTTGGGTGACTTGCGATGACGACAAAGCTTTTAAAGAATTTCATGTTCGCCGCAAAAAAGATTTGGCTCGTGACAAGGACGGCAACTTGGTGTTCCTGGCAGAAAGTGCGTGGGCATTGAAAATGGCCCAGGACAACCACCCTGAAGTGGAGTTTTATTTCACAAGCGACATGCGGAAGGAGCAATAACGGTTTACTTTTGGAACGGGATAGAAATGAAAAGAGCCTTGCTGTGACAACTCACAGCAAGGCTCTTTTAAAAATGGTTTTGATTGGTTAAAAAACCAATTTGCTATTTACCTGATAAAGGTAAATCAATAGGACGACAAATAGCAGGAAGTAGATGATGAACCACATCATGAATTTGCCTTTTTTACCTTCGTTTTCAATATGATCTGACATGATTATATTTTTTTGTGAATTATTTTTATTGCGCAGCGCAAAAGTACATTGTGACTTATTAGTTTCCAAATTCTGACCTTTTTCAAAATTGGTCTAAACAAATAGGGTAATCGGAAGTTGTACTTCCCGAACAGCCGCCCCCCAGAAGTACAAGTTCTCGTTACAACAAAACATAGGATAAAAATCAATACCATGCGAGTAGTCATCCAACGAGTTTCCGAAGCATCCGTCACGATAGAAGAAAAGATAAATGCCCAAATCAATTTGGGCCTGCTGATCCTGCTCGGGATTGAAGAAACCGATGGACAAGATGATATTGACTGGCTCTGCAAAAAAATTAGCCAGTTGCGCATATTTGGTGATGAAGATGGAAAAATGAATCGCTCTGTTCAAGATGTGGGCGGCGAAATGATTGTGGTCAGTCAATTCACCCTCCACGCCAGCACCCGCAAAGGCAACCGGCCTTCTTACATTCAAGCGGCCAAACCGGCTGTTGCCATTCCCCTTTATGAAAAATTTGTGGAAACGCTCCGTACCGTTTCAGGGTTGGCAGTTGGGACAGGTAAATTTGGAGCGGACATGAAGGTGGCATTATTAAATGATGGGCCAGTGACTATTGTAATGGATTCGAAAATTAAAGCGTGAGGAGGGATAAAGTCCAGTTATGTAGTGCCTGGACAGAAATTCCAAACATACAGGTAATCAATGAGTTACAATGATTATAGCACTCGAATGTTATTTTAATTTATTTTAATCCAAATATAAAAAATACTGTAAATCAACATTTTGTAAAACAAGACATTTTTGGCTGTAAATTATTCGATTTTATTCAAAATTATTCGAGACCCTATATGAGGCTGAAATTCAATGATAGCAAGGCTTTCAGGGTTTCCGTTCAGACACTATTTACTCTGTTTATTTTACTTGCGCAAGGTACAAAATCATCAAACAATTCAATCATCTACCCATTTTACCCCATATGGGCGATTTCACGCCACGCCCATTTCCGTGAAATTTGTGCAACACCAAATTTTACGACCTATGCATACTTTTACAAAATTGTTGTTTTCAAAAAAAATCATTTTCAGCTTATTTGTCCTATGGATTTGTGCGGGCCTTACAGCGCAAATTACCATCAACGAGAATGTCGTTACCGACGACCTTGGCAAAACCATCAAAACTGTTTTGTATGAAACGAACCTCGGCATCAGTGGGCAACTGTCGCCTCTCGTCAATGCAGCTGGAGCCAATCAAACGTGGGATTTTTCCGACTTAAACTATGTGGACTCGACCGTCATCTTCGAAGAATTGATGACCATTGCACCTAACGATCCATATATTAACGACCCGAACCTTGCAGGCTCGACCTTCGTTTGGAAAGAAACCGTTCCACCAGTAACGGGAGGTTTGCCAGATACCGTTTTCCAGTACCGTTATGGAACATTACAAGGGGGCACTTGGCTCATGAAAGGTGCGGTTACCGTTGCGGATATAGATGGGGATGGCACGGTGGACAACTTCTTGCAATGGTTTTCGCCACCCAGCCTTCAAGTGCAGTTCCCTGTTACTTTTGGTTCTGAATGGCACGACACGACCAGCTTAAAGCAGGATTTTATGGGCACGGTATTCACTTCCGCCATCATGCTCGATTCCAATTGGGTAGATGGGTGGGGGACACTCATCACGCCTACTGGTTCTGCTCCTGCCTTGCGGATACGAGACAAAGTCATCGACAGTGTTCCGAACGCGCCTATTGTAGATGTCAGCAACAGCCTTGATTTTCAATCTGCTGATGGTAGCCAGTCTGCATCAATCGTTATCGAGGACGGGCGGGCATTTTATAGGGTGCGGACAGTGATAGGCGGCACTACCCCAACTTTGGACCTGCCTTCGTTCAGCTTTCGGTTGGAGCAAAATTATCCGAACCCATTTAGTGAAAACACAACTGTTGTTTTTTCTATGGAAAAAGCTGAAAAAGCGAGACTCAGGGTGGTTGACATGAAAGGGGAAACCTGTGAGGTATTAGCCGATCAATTATTTCAAGCTGGACACCAGGAGTTGGAATGGACACCGAATAACTTACCATCGGGAATGTACATCCTGGAAATGAAGGTGGGTAATATGATACAGCACCGGATGCTCAATTTGCAGAATTAGTTTGACGCTTGTCCGCTTTTTCCATCATTGGGGACATCGCTGCGTTTTTCTCCCAAAAAGATTCCATGTCTCCTAAAATGGAGTCAAGCAAGCGAATGGCCTCAAGGATAAACGGCCCCTTGTTCAGCATCACGCAATCTGCCCTTTGGGACATGACAACATCAGTGATTTCAGAGCGGGAGGGAATACCTTTTTTTGCCAGGCCTTCCAATACCTGCGTCGCCCAGATGTCGGTAACATGGGCGGCCTGGCAAAGCGAAAGGATTTCTTCTTGCACCCTTCCGATGTTTTTCCAGCCGGTTTCGATGGCCAGGTCACCACGGGCGATCATCACACCGATAGGGTAAACTTGCATGGCCTCTAACAAGATTCTGGTGAGCTGGTCATAACCGCTTTTGGTTTCTATCTTCAAAATAATACCAAGCTTGTTCTTGGCATTTAATCGTTCCAGTTCAACTAATAATTCCTGTACATCTTGTGGCCGGTTCACAAAAGAAAAATTGACAACATCGGCGTGTTCGACCACGAAGGGTAAATCTTTTTTATCCTTTTCCGTTAAGCCGCTAATAGTAAGCTTGGTGTCGGGGAGATTTATTCCTTTTTCGGAGCGGAGCTTGGCAGTGCCACCTGAAGCATGGATTATTTCGATCACCATGCTTTCGCTGGTTTTCTTTCTAATGACACCTTCTATTTTACCGTCATCAAATAAAATGCGGTCACCGATGTTGACTTGCTTAAATATAGCAGGGGCGGTGCAGGATATATGGGCTTTTGCGATGAGTTTGCCAGCTTCGTTATAATGTGCGGGTTCACCGAGCAAAGATTCTTTGTCGAGGCGGAGCTGGTCGCCTGCTTTTAACAAGATCGGCACTTCAACTGGCATTATTTCACCGATATAAATTGCTTTACTTTCTTTGTTTATATCAGTAAACAAGGGCATGCCTTCCTCAATAAAAGTGGTCTTATTGCAATGTGCAAGCAATCCTTTTTTTTGTTTTTCTATTAATTGGAAAGTACGTTTTTTATTCCTGGCATCTTGAAAATACAAGGTTTCATTCCCGGTCAATTTATCAACTTCTTTCTGGCTGATGGGCACATGAATATGTCCTGGCTTTGGTTCGTCGCTGATCCAAATTAGCGATGGGTTCTTGATTCGCCCATAGTCGTCTTTTGGTGGCCTAATTTTTTTGACCTTGGGGCCTTGCACAAGAACGCCGGTCCGAATTTTTGGTCCTGCAAGGTCCATGGCTATTTTGCATTTTTTTCTTAACGCTTTCGATGCTCGCCGGATATTATCAATGATTTTTTTCCATGTTTCAGGATCATCATGGGCACAGTTGATCCGGGCGCAATTCATGCCAGCTTTCAGCATGTCCAGCACCATTTGGTAGTCGTTGGCAGCGGTGTTTGGCATTGTCACCATGATGCGGGTCCTTCGACTTTTTGTGCGATAACCGAGCAACTTTTTTGCATTGGTTTTTTGCGTATTGTTCCCTTTTTTAAACGATAGCTCACTGGAGGGTATTTCCAAAGGGGCATTGAGGAGGATTGCTTGCAGAATGGCCCGGGTGGTGTATAAATTGGCCAATACATGCGGCTGCGATGTCGCCAACCTCGACAGCCCCATGTTGCCTAATCTTTTTTGTAAACCTCTTAAATCACGTGTGCGCAATACGCGGTAGTGCAATAGGTTGTAAACACTTTTTTTGTGGGCGGGGTGGATCTTGTCCAGCACATTTTTAAAATCATTTTCTACAGCCTTTGCTTTCACTATGATCGCATCTATCTTAGCGATCATCTCTTTTAATTTCAGTTGTTTTTTTAGCACTTTATTTAATTTTGGGCGATTGCTTTTCTTTGACTGTTTGTAACCACTTGCAAAGTCCATTAACTTTGATTGGGGCAGTCTCGGAATGCATCAAAAGTTATACGTGATGGTATATCCCCCATTCTTCTTTTCGGGCGTGCTCTCCTCCTCCTTCTTCTTTTCGGTATAATTGTATTGCACAGTTGCTGCGGCAACTCTAGTTTTCTTTTTTGGCAGCCGGAAATGTATCTGGATGTTCTTGTGGAAGACGACCCGTACACCTCTGGTTTTGGGTATTTGAAATTCCAACATCATGGCCAACCGCTGGGCTTCCTCGTCGCAACCTGAGCCAATGCCTTTTATCACTTTGGTATCTGTTACTTTTCCACGGTGGTCAATGTCAAAGCGAACATATACGGTACCCTGGATTTTGTTTTCCAGTGCCTGCTTGGGGTAGCGGAGGTTTTTGCCAATGAATGCTTTCATGGCCTTTGGCCCACCTTCGTAAATGGGCTTTTTTAAAAAATGTTTTTCTTTGGATTCTTTTTTCATGTCTCATTTTAAATAGTCTGAACTTAAATAAGCCAGCATCATTTCAAATCTTCGAAATAACCTTCCAAGGCTTCCAGTTGCTTCCTGTTTCCTAAAACAATAAAACTTGAATTCGCTTTCAAGACAGTGTCGGGGCTAGGGTTTACAACATAATTCCCTTCTTGGGCACGGTAGGCGATGATGTTTGTCCCGGTTTTTTTTCTGATGTGGAGGTCTTTAATCGCGATCCCCTGACAAGAAGAGGGCAAGCTTTCATATTCTATTTCTTCAATTCCAATATCCGAATCCATCTCCCGGGTGAGGTAGGAAAAAAATTCCGTGGCCCCTGGTTTACTGACCAATGTGGCCATATAAAAAGCACCGATCTGCTCCGGCATAATGACGTGATCTGCTCCGGCAAGTTCGAGTTTGCGTTGTGAACGAGCTTCTGATGCTCGGCTGATAATATTGAGAGAAGGACTCAACTGCCTGGCAGTCAGTACAATAAAAAGATTTTCTGAGTCATCGGGAAGGGCAGAAATGAGTGCTTTAGCTTTGGCGATGCCAGCCTCTTGGAGCACTTCGTCTTTGGTGGCGTCGTCGGGGACATAAAGGATTTTCTCATCGCTCTGTTGTATCTTTTCGACGACTTCTATGTCTCTTTCCACGACCACAAAAGGAATATTATGACGGGAAAGGTTACTGCAAATCTCTTGTCCGTATTTGCCAAAGCCACAAATGATTACGTGATTTTCCAATTGCAAGATTTTTTTTCTGATCAGTGAAATATGTATGGATTTAAAAAATTTGCCATCTGCCACATAATAGGAAAACACAGCCAAAAGATAGGCGAAAACACCAATATTCAACAAAATGAGCCCAGTGGAAAATAACTTGCCTAAGGGGCTAAGTTGTCGCACTTCGGCGAAGCCCACCGTGGAGATGGTGATGACGACCATATAAAAAGCATCCAGGAGTGAATATTCTTCTAAATACATGTACCCTGCTATTCCCAAAATTATTTCGCTCAAGACCAATGCTCTCGCTGTGCGGATATTGAGGAAAGTCTTCGGTAGCGTGTATAGCTCCCGACTCCCTATGAATTTTATTGGAGATCGTTTTTTCAAATATAATGATTGAATGGTTCAATGATAAAATGAGTGAATGGATATTCTATAATTTACCCATTCTATCATTCACTCATTAAATTCAGTCCAAAAGTTGTTTGATGCGTGCGTATTCAGATTTGTTCATGTTTTTGCCACGGCAGCCCAATTCCTGCATTTTGGCCTTGATGTCGTTGACCCGGTTACCGGGATCGGGGTGGGTACTCAGGAATGCTGGCTGGCGATCGGCGTCCTCGCTTTGAATTTTTTGGAAAAAACCAGCGGCACCTGCAGCATAATTATCCGTGCCGCACAAGTAAATGACAGAGTAATCATCTGCCTCTGCCTCATGCTTACGGCTGAATTTCAGGGAAACAAGTCCAAGTGCAATTTGGCTAAAGCCGTCGGCGTCTCTATTGCCCATCAATATCTGACGGACAGCATCTACGCCCATTAATTTGGTCATTTGCTGGGTGGAATGGCGTTGGGCTGCATGAGCGATTTCATGTCCCATCACCCCTGCCAGTTGATCCTCTGAATCGAGGTACTTGATGAGGCCCGTATAGACATAAAGGTATCCGCCGGGCACGGCAAATGCATTCAGCGTTTTATCGTCGTTAATGATCTTCACTTGCCAGGCAAATTCATTGCGATAGGCTACCTTTCCAGTGTTTAGCATTTTGGTCGTCAGGCCTCTGATGTACAGATAAACTTCTTCGTTGCCAGCTTCGGGCAGTAAAGGGTAGTTTTCTGGGTCACCTTCTATCTGTTTACTGAATTCTTTACCGAGGGTGATGTCATCCTGGATGCTGAATAAATTGAAGCCTCCACCGCTCTTGGTAGCACCGCAGTTCCAGAAAAGGGAAGAAAAAACAAACGCTGCGAATAAGATGATTTTTTTTGAAAACATAAGGGATTGAGTGATGGGTTCTGAGTGATGAAAAAATAGAAGCCAAAAGTAACATGTCATGTTGAGCTTCCAACCCGAAGTCTTTGCTTTTTTATAATACCTGATCTCAACTAAAGTGCATTCCTATCGTTTTGGTGATATTTGCAACATGGAGCCTACTGTTTCATGTCTTTGTATTTGAAAAAATTACTCTATGAAAAATAATATTAAAACATTTTTGTTCGCCCTCATGGCCATTTTATTTTTGCAAAATGGCTTTTCCCAAAAACCCGAAAAATGGACATCGGCGGATATCCACCATGCGATGAAAAAACTCAACGTACTCGGCTCGGCACTCTATGTGGCTGCCCACCCGGACGATGAAAATACCCGCCTCATCTCTCATCTTTCCAATGGCATGTACATGAACACGGCCTATCTATCGCTGACCCGAGGTGATGGTGGTCAAAACCTCATTGGTACCGAAATACGGGAACTGCTCGGCCTCATTCGCACACAGGAATTACTGGCAGCTCGACGAACCGACGGAGGTAGGCAGATGTTTTCCCGGGCCAACGATTTTGGTTACTCCAAGAATCCGGAAGAAACTCAGCGCATCTGGAACAAAGAAGAAGTCATGGCCGATATGGTGTGGGCCATCCGCAAGTGGCGGCCCGATGTGATTGTCAACCGCTTCAACCACGAGACCAAGCGGCGCACACATGGGCACCACTCATCCTCTGCGCAGCTTTCGGTACAGGTGTTCGACATGGCCGCCGACCCGAATGTCTTTCCTGAGCAATTGAAATATGTGGATGTATGGCAGCCAAAGCGATTGTTTTTCAATACTTCGTGGTGGTTTTACGGTAGCCGAGACAAATTTGCAGAAGCAGATAAATCGAATATGGTGGTCGTGGATGCTGGCATGTACTACCCCTTGAAAGGAAAGTCGAACAATGAAATTGCCGCCGAAAGCCGTTCCATGCACAAGTCGCAGGGCTTCGGCAGTATCGGCACGAGGGGCGGTCAACTGGAATACTTGGATTTGGTCAAGGGTGACAAGCTCAGTGGAAATGACAACCCGTTCGAGGGCATCAATACCAATTGGACGAGGGTCAAAGGCGGAGAACAAATCGGTATGCTCTTGAATAAAACATTGAAGAACTTTAATTATGAAGATCCGTCGCTGAGTGTACCAAGTTTGATGAAAGCATACACATTGATCCAAAATTTGGAAGAAGGATACTGGAAAAAAATAAAATCAGCGGAGATCAAAAAGATCATTACCGCCTGCCTGGGATTGTTCGTGGAGGCCGTTGCAGATGACTATTCCGCAACCCCTGGCCAGCAAGTAGAACTGGCGATTGAAGCCATCAACCGCTCGTCGGTGGAATGCCGCTTCCTCTCTGTGGAATATATTCCAATGGGGCAGGATTCGGTGCTCAACGTGGTCTTGGAAAACAACGAAGTATTGAAATTCTGGCAAAAATTAGACCTGCCTGCCGACCTGCCCTATACCAACCCCTATTGGCTGAACGACCAATCGGAACTTGGCATGTACACGGTAAATGACCAGCAATTGAGAGGCCTGCCGGAGACGCCACGGGCGTTCAAAGTGAAATTCAATTTCCTTATCGCTGGCGAGGCGATCTCGATTGAAAAAGAGGTGATACACAAACACGACGACGACGTGAAAGGCGAGGTGTACCAGCCATTTGAGGTAATGCCATCGGTGTTTGTTAATTTGCAAAGCGAGGTCATGCTTTTCACCTCGGACAAGCCACAAGATGTAAATGTGGTTGTGAAATCGGGTGCTCCCAACATCAGCGGTAATGCGACCTTGGCCCGTCCACAAGGATGGCGCATTGAACCAGAATTCATTGATTTTAATTTGAAATTGAAAGGCGAAGAACAGATCGTCACATTTAAACTCTATCCACCAGCCGAGGCCACCGAAGGCAAGATTTCTCCTATCGCCACAATCGGTGAAGAGAGCTATATTCGGGCGCTCACTACCATCGAATATGACCATTTTCCCACACAGTCTGTTCTGCAAAATGCAGTGGCCAAGGTGGCCAAAATGGATTTGAAGATTGCTGGCAACCGAATTGGCTACATTATGGGCGCTGGTGACAAAATCCCAGAAAGCCTCCGCCAGATTGGCTACCGGGTGGATATTTTAGAAGACCACCAGCTCACCGTTGCCAGCCTCAAACAATACGATGCCGTCATTCTCGGCGTACGGGCCTATAATGTGCTGGACCGCATGAAGTTCCACCAGTCTAAATTACTGAAATACGTGGAACAGGGCGGCACCATGATCGTGCAGTACAATACCAACCGCGGCCTTGTGCTGCCGATGGAGGAGATTGCTCCATTCTCACTAAATATCTCCCGTGACCGGGTGACGGTCGAGGAAGCCGAAGTCCGCATCCTCGCCCCCGACCATGCAGTGATGAATTATCCGAACAAGATCACCCAAAAAGATTTTGAAGGTTGGGTGCAGGAACGTGGCCTCTATTTCCCAAATGAATGGGCGGATGAATTCACCCCCATCCTATCCTCCAACGATTCTGGCGAACCTGCCCGTGATGGAGGTTTATTGGTCGCAAAATATGGAGAGGGATATTATGTTTATACTGGTTATTCTTGGTTCCGGGAATTGCCGCCAGGGGTGACTGGGGCTTATCGGATTTTTGCGAATTTGATTGGGCTGGGGAATCGGGAAAGGCCGTGAGGTTGGTATCAGCCTTTTCATTGGAGGGCCAATTTTTGTCACGTCGAAATTAACCTAAATTTTCGAATGCATCGCTAAAGAACTCTTGGAGTTTGTGAAATTCATTAAAAACATAACTGCCGTTGGTGCAATCTTCGATAAATAAGGGTAAAATATTGTACAGCTTCTGAAGTGAGTCTTTTTCAGCGGTTACTAAATCATAAAAACTTGCGCCATCAATTTCACGGATAAGTGGATTATTTGGGCATCTTGCTCCTTTGCCTTTATCCGAGGGAGTAAAAGATTTGTTATACCTGTTTTTATTTTTAGGAATGATAGCAACATAATATGCAGTAAAACCCTTGTATATACTACTTTTAGGCATCACCAATGAATCGAGGGAATGGTAAAGATCAGATAGTTTCCCTCCAGAAATGGTGTTGTGCTTGTTTTTAATTTCAGCTATGATTTTATTTTTCTTAGAAACCAAATCGACAATTTTTCCAGTACCAAGGTCTTCCCAATCGCATACGGAACCGAGAATGTCTTGATGGAAACTACCTATGTGATTCTGGAGGGATTTTTGAGATTGGCGAGTGAATTCTGCCTTAAGCCATGTTTGAAAGTCAAGATTAAACCCTGACATAGTGAATAATGCAGAAAATGGATCAATTACGTTTTTTCCAAATTTTTCTTCACCTTCGACATGCGCTTCTTTTGCTTTGGTCAATAAAAATTGTACAACTGTTTCAAGAGCTTCGTCACTAATCCATTTGAGCTTTGACATATTTTGCTATTTTAAAAAAAAATAAAAGTAGCATAATATTCCTTTTTTATTCATGGATTCTATTCAAAAAAGAGACAATCGAATACCCAATCTCTCTCGCCAAATTCACAGGTACCGCATTTCCAATCTGTTTATACTGCTGTGAAACCGAACCAGCAAATTTCCATTCATCAGGAAAGGTTTGAATGCGGGCATATTCCCTAACGGTAAAAGGGCGGGTCTCATCAGGGTGGCATCTTTCAGTTTGTTTTTGAGCAGGGCTGCAAGTCAACGTCAAACTTGGTTCGTCCCAATTCATTCTTCTTGCCATGCCTGTTTTCCCGCCTCCCAAATAATAACTCTTCATCATATATTCCTTTTGAATATCTTCAGGTAAATCCCGCCAATATCCTCCTGGAGGCACTAAGTCCAGAACCTTTTCTTTATGCTTCGGGTATTTAGTTCCGGGAGATTCAGGGACGTCTGTTTTATAAAGGGACCCTTTTTTTAGAGCATCTTTTATTGCATATATATTTCTATATGGTTTTGGGAAATTAAATTCAATATCAATATCTTTTCTAATTCCAACAATTATAACTCGTTCTCTTTTTTGAGGGACTTTATAAAATATTGCTTTTAATATTTTGGGTTCTAAAACACGATAGCCGATCTCATCTAAAATAGAAACCATGCCCTTTATTGTCCGCCCACCTTCATGGCGTAATAAGCCCCTGACATTTTCTCCAACACATAATAAAGGTTTTGTCTCATCAACTGCCCTGGCAAATTCATAAAATAAAGTTCCGCGCGCATCTTCAATGCCTAATTTTTTTCCAGCATAGCTAAATGCCTGGCAGGGAAACCCACCGGTGACAACATCAACTTGTCCTTTATAATCTTTAAAAGAAATACCTCTAATATCAGCTTCAACAACATCCCACATTGGTCTATTTATTCTTAATGTTTCAGCTGCCCAGTGATCTATTTCATTTAAAGCCAAACATTTTAATCCTGCTTTTTCCAGGCCTATCGCCATGCCGCCTGCACCAGCAAATAATTCTAAAGCAGAATATTTTTTCTTTGGCTTTACAAAATTACCCTCTACATCTTCGTTGAATAAAAAATCCAATTCATCAAATATTTTTAATTGTCTTTTTTTATAATAACGGTAATTACTCATAGGCTCTCTAAAAGCTTGGAGTTTTCCATTATTGTCCCATCTTCTTAAAGTTTCCTTACTTTTACCTAAAAGGTCAGCGACCTCCGCAATTGAATATTTTTTCATAAAACCATATTATACAACATTACACATGGTTACAAATTTACGCTCGAGCTTTTGACATAACAAACTATTTTGGTTCTTATTTTTCCACAAAATTTATTCACCCAATAAATGCACAAATATCCCCTCCCCTCCGAAAAAATAATCGTCCCCCGTTTCGAGGAATCTGCGGGTTTCTACACCTCCGCCCAGCGCAGTCGGATGATGTCCAAAATCCGCAGCAAAAATACCCGCCCAGAAATGCGGTTGCGGAAAGCGCTCTGGAACGCAGGTCTCCGCTATCGCCTCCACAACAAGCACCTGCCTGGCAAGCCTGACATTGCCATCCAAAAACTGAAGATCGCCATATTCGTGGATGGCGAATTCTGGCACGGCTACGAGTGGGAAAAGAAGCGTGGGAAAATCAAGAGCAACCGGGCTTTCTGGATTCCGAAAATAGAACGGAACATGCAGCGTGACCGGGAAGTAAATGCCCTGTTGAAAAAGATGGGGTTCGAGGTGTTCCGGTTTTGGGAAAGTGAAGTGAAAAAGGAAATCGGAACCTGTATTAAGCAGGTATTGGATTATGTGGCGCATCAGAAGAAGTTTGGATAGCCGATGATTGGTAACCAAAAAAAACTTCATTTCTTTCCCCCTTTCACATTTTCCCTTTCCTTTGCAACCATCTTTTCGATACCCCGTCAATAACCATTGGGCTATCCTGCCCGCTGCCAACTTAGGATTTGAAAAATATAGCACTTATTATTTTTTAAATCCTTAAACCTTCTAACTGAATGCATTGGATAGATTGGATCGTCATGTTCACCGTATTGATCGGCATTATCGCTTATGGTGTTTGGAAAACCCGCAACGTGAGCAGCGTGAAAAGCTACCTCATGGGCGACCGGGAACTTGGCTGGTGGACCATCGGCCTGTCGGTGATGGCGACGCAAGCGAGTGCCATTACCTTTCTCTCTACTCCCGGGCAGGCGTATGACGACGGGATGCGTTTTGTGCAGTTCTATTATGGACTGCCGATTGCGATGGTGATTTTGGTGATTTTTGTATTGCCGATTTATTACCGTCTCAATGTTTATACGGCTTATGAGTATTTGGAGGGGCGTTTCGATTTAAAGACAAGAAGTTTGGCTGCAGTGCTGTTCCTGTTTTCGAGGGGCATGGCGGCGGGTTTTACCATTGCTGCACCGAGTATCATTTTGGCAAACATTATGGGTTGGGATTTACAGACAACTATCGTGCTGACGGGTGCTGTCGTGACATTTTATACTGTGTTCGGGGGCACCACGGCGGTCAGCGTAACGCAAAAACAGCAGATGATCGTCATCATGCTGGGGCTGGTGGCAACGGCATTTATTATTGTCAGCCAGTTCCCGCAAGAGGTGTCTTTGGCCGATGCTGTAGGAGTAGCCGATGGACTGGGGAAAATGGACGCTTTTGATCTTGAGTTCAGTTGGACGGAGCGCTACAATGTATGGACGGGCACAACGGCAGCACTGTTCCTGTTCCTTTCCTATTTTGGGACCGACCAGTCGCAGGTGCAGCGTTATTTGTCGGGAAAATCTTTGCGGGAGAGTAGCCTGGGGCTGTTGTTCAATGCGGTGATAAAAGTACCGATGCAGGCATTCGTGCTGTTTACAGGCATTTTGGTTTTCCTGTTTTTTCAATTTAACAAACCACCCGTGCATTATAACAAGGCCAACCTTGCCCTATTGGAAGAGAGCGACACCTATCGGCCAAAAGTCAATGAAATCAAGCAAGAGTTTGATGCTATGTTTGAAGAAAAACAATTGGCAGTACTCGATTTGGTAAATGCAAAGAACCAAAAAAATGAAGCAGCCATCCTGGCTAACGAGGCGAAAGTGGTTGACTTGAACGACAAGGAAAAGTCACTGCGGTCACAGGTAGATAATTTGATTGATGGCTACTCAAAAGAAACGGGCAAACAGCTCGAGGCCAATGACAAGGATTATGTGTTTATCACTTTTGTTGTCAATTATTTGCCAAAAGGTATGGTGGGTCTTTTAATAGCGGTCATTTTTTGTGCGGCCATGTCGTCCATTGCTTCTGAACTGAATGCGCTGGCAACGACTTCCGTGATTGATATTTATAAACGGTCGATAGTGAAGAATGCCTCTGATAATCATTACCTCAAAGTCTCAAAAGCGATGACAATCGGCTGGGGTTCGTTGGTTATCTTTTTCGCTTCTTTTATCTTGCTTTTCGAAAACCTGATCCAAGCTGTGAACATAATTGGTTCGCTGCTGTATGGTACTATTCTCGGTATTTTCATGGTCGCTTTCGTTTTTAAAAAGGTCGGAGGAACGCCTGTTTTTATCAGTGCTTTGATCGGTGAGGCAGTGGTTATTTATATTTTTTGGTACGATCGGTTGGACGGAGTGGAGGATCTTGGTTTTTTGTGGCTGAACCCGATCGGTTGTGGTGTAGTCGTGCTGTGCAGTTTGTTGTTGCACCTGTTTCTCAAGAAAAAATAATGGCGAGAATTCTGCGACATCGAGAAAGTTCTATAGCTTCCTCGATGCCGCAGAATTGATTGATAATTTCCTACCTAAAATTTTCTATCTTGTGCCGGAATAAACGAAACCGACTTAATTGAAACACCTAAGATCAAACATCATTTACCCCTTTCGGGAAATATTGACAGCATTGCTATTTCTTATGCTGTCACTTCCACTTTGTTCCCAATCATTTTCATTTCAGCAGAATGACCACTTAGTTCCGCGCAACATCTTTAGCAACCCCATTGTATATCAAAGAATTGCCCGGCTCAGGCTCGACCCTTCGGAGCACAACCGGGCACTGGCCAGCTACGCTGCTGCTGTGCAGCAGGTAGCGGCCGTTTCGGAAGATGTTGATTTGAAAGGTCATAGTGAAGAAACATGGAAACATTTCGATATTAAGCGGTGATGAAATTATAAGGAAACATGGTGTGGGTTTGCCTAAATATTTAATGAGATAAGTTTCCCTATTTTTGTAATTTTGATTCACGATATATGAAAGCAGCAATAGATTTATATAGTGGCATAGGCGGGTGGACTTTAGGAATGAAGCTATCTGGAATAGAAAACTTAGCATCTTTCGAGTGGTGGAAAGATGCTAATCAAACTCACAATTTAAATTTCAATACAAATCATCAAGAAATAGACATAAGAAGGTTGGATCCAGCACAGGATTTAAATTTCAATAAAAAGATTGATTTCGTGGTGGGAAGTCCTCCGTGCACTCAATTTTCGTTTGCAAATAAAGGGGGGAATGGGGATATTCAAGACGGCTTGGTGGACATTATTAAATTTTTAGAAATAGTAGAGTATTTAAAGCCAAAATACTGGGCCATGGAAAATGTGCCAAGAGTCGCTAAAATTCTCGAAAAGGAATTAAATGAAGGTTCTTTGCAACGTTTTAGAAATTTAGTTAAAGTTATAGTAGTTGTCAATTCATCAGAATATGGTGTGCCCCAGAACAGGAAAAGAATGATGGCTGGGAATTTTCCAATCGAATTATTTAAATCATATAGACAAAAAACAGAAATAAAAACAATAGGACAAATTATCGAATCTTTGAATGCTGAAAAAATAATAGACCCTAATTATGGCTATATAGAAGAGAAAAGTAAGGTGACGGAACTGGAAAATGAAAATGATTTAACTTTTGAAGAGGAACGAATTAATCGTGATGCTAAGACTTATCATCCTGTCTATAACAAAATGTCCTTTCCAGAAAAAAGTGACAGGCCGAGCAGGACAATTACGGCAACTTGTACCAGGGTCTCAAGAGAGAGTATAATAGTAAAATCGGAAACAGGCTTTCGGAGATTAAATGTAAGAGAAAGGGGAGTGATTCAAGGTTTTCCAATTACGTATCAATTTTATGGAAAGACCTTGAATTCCAAAATCAAGATGATTGGCAATGCCGTGCCTCCAATATTGACATATTATATTTTACAGAGTATGCTGGAATTGCCAGTGCAGGATATACAGCTTCCAAAAAATTCAGCGTATATACATATTAAACCCAAATTTGCTGCACATAAATCTAATCTGGGTTTACCTCCAAGAAAATTTCCAGCTAAAAGGAAATTCAAATTTGCTGTACCGTATTTAAGATATGGTAGTGGGGTTCGGTTTGAACTGTCCAACGATTTTGATAATGATCGACCAAATTGGTCTTTTAAATTTTTTCATGGCAATTCTAAAAATATCAAACGAATATTTTTAGATAATAAATTGAAGGAATCTTTAGCGCCGATTGTAAATACATCTCATAATGAGATATTTACAGAATGCATTAATTCGGTGGATAAAGAATTTTACTCTTTTAACTCTCAAGTTCTCCAGGATAAATGGGCATCTTCTGATTCAAATATCGATGTCTTTAATTTTTTAGATAAGGTTGGTGAATGTGTTGAAATAATATTAAAAACTGCTTCATTTAGCAATGTTGATAAAAATATTTTACAAATTATTATAAACGAAAATAATAAAAAATTAAACAAAAATATGGAAAGCCTAATAACAGGATTTTATTTTTTATCAAGTTTGAACAATAAAATATTTAAATAAAATGACAATTGGAGCTATGTATTCCCATCTAAATGGTTTTGAATGGATTCAGTACCATCAAAAAACTATGTGGGGAGAGATTGAATCTATAATTAGAAAAATAGATGCGGTTGAATATAAGACTAAAATCAGTAAAGAGAAAACGATGCAAGGGAAAAGACTGTATAATCCAACAGATTTAAATAAAAGAATGAAGGAGGATTTTGAAAAATTGGGTTGGTATGAGAGTAGAACAAATTACTGGGTCACAGATGATTATAAATTGATCAGTCGGACTATGCATTTGGATGAAAAAGAGCAAAAGGCGATTATTAAGAAAATGGATAAAATTCCTATTAAGTCGTATAACCAAACAGATTTTGTAAAAAACCGAATCGCAGTTGAAGTCCAATTTGGGAAATATAGCTTTATAGCATATGATCTTTTTGTGAAACACCTTGCTTTTTATGTTGGTGACGCTATTGATGTTGGAATAGAAATCTTACCAATGAAGATTATGCAATCTGAAATGTCTTCTGGTCCTGGATATTATGAAGGAGCATTGTACGATTTGGCGCGACAAGGACGTGGCGTTCCTGCCGTACCAATAGTACTTGTAGGTATTGAACCCTAAATAAATAATCTCTGAGAATTTGTTAGGGGTATTGATTTCTTGTTTTCATTTCACTGGATTTTTTAATCAAAAAATTGAGTGTCAGGCTCACATACATTTGCCCTTAAACGACCATTCCCATATGCCTGAGAATAAATACGTCTGCATACACGGCCACTTTTACCAACCTCCACGGGAGAATGCCTGGCTGGATACAGTGGAATTACAAGAAGGAGCATTGCCTTTTCACGATTGGAATGAAAAAATCAACTTTGAATGCTATGCTCCGAATGCCGCTGCCCGTATCCTTGATGGGCAAAACAAGATTAAAAGGATCGTCAATAACTATGCGCAGGTCAGTTTTAATTTTGGCCCGACCCTATTATCATGGATGGAAATCGCTGATCCGGTTACTTATAAAAAAATATTGGATGCAGACAGGTTAAGCCAAGAGCGCTTTGGGGGGCACGGAAATGCCTTGGCGCAAGTGTACAACCACCTCATCATGCCGCTCGCCAACAAACGTGATAAAAACACCCAAGTGAGGTGGGGCATAGCTGATTTTGAGCATCGCTTTAAGCGCAAACCAGAAGGAATGTGGCTCTCCGAAACAGCAGTTGACATGGCTACTTTAGAGGTGCTTGCTGAACATGGTTTGAAGTTTACGATACTTGCGCCCAGACAGGCCAAGGCATTTCGGAAAATAAACGGTGATGATTGGATGCCTTTAAAAGAGAGCATTGATCCTCGCAGGGCTTATTTGTGCAAATTGGATTCGGGTCGCAGCATTACCTTGTTTTTTTATGATGGAAGTGTAGCGAAGGATGTCGCTTTTCAGAATTTACTGAACAGTGGCGAGGCATTTGCCAATCGTCTTACTGGTGTTTTTGATGATAGTGATTCTGTGCAACTTTCACATATTGCGACTGATGGAGAGAGTTATGGGCATCATCACCGACATGGTGAAATGGCACTTGCCTGGGGGCTGGATCATATTGAAAAGCAAGGTTTCCGATTAACTAACTATGGAGAATTTCTTGAAAAACATCCACCTGAGTATGAGGTGCAGATACATGAAAACAGCAGTTGGAGCTGTGTACATGGTGTAGAACGGTGGCGTTCGGATTGTGGATGCAAGACGGGTGGCGAAGCTCACTGGAATCAAGCATGGCGGAAACCATTGAGGGATGCGCTGGATTGGATCAGCGGTGAGCTGTGTTTGATTTTTGAAAAAGAAGGGAAGGGTTTGATGAAAGATGTTTGGACGGCAAGGGATGATTATATTTCCTTGATTTTGAATAGGAGAAAATCAAATACGCTAACTTTTATCCAAAAACATCAGAAGCGAAAACTGAATGACAAAGAGCAAACGATGATGCTCCGCCTGTTGGGAATGCAGCACCAGGCCATGCTGATGTACACCAGTTGTGCTTGGTTTTTTACAGAAATTTCGAGTATTGAAACAGATCAGGTATTGCAATATGCGCTGCGCGGGATGCAATATGCGAGGTATGTTACCCACGTTGATTTTAGAGACGAGTTTGAAAAAAGGCTAGAAAAAGCACCCAGCAATATTTATGAAAATGGCGCTGTCAGCTACCGCCAGAATGTGATTCCGGCACAGTCAAACCTGGTAAAAATAGGGATGGGGTTTGCTGCTGCTGCGC
The DNA here is from genome assembly GCA_029263015.1 of Saprospiraceae bacterium. Taxonomy (GTDB): domain Bacteria; phylum Bacteroidota; class Bacteroidia; order Chitinophagales; family Saprospiraceae; genus UBA6168. The sequence continues at coordinate 40,023 of JAJCYI010000066.1, forward strand.
TCTTCGATGAGGGTAATGGGGATGCCAGCTTTTTGCATTCCTGGGTGGAAAATGAAGTGTTTGATAGGTATGTTGCGGGTGTTCGACGCCTCGTCATTTGTCGTACCACCATCACTTCCCAATTAGATTTTGGTAAGAGGCACTTCAGTTTTGCCATTTTATATTTAGGTCAACAAAACATGATTGGAAGTGTGTCGCTGGATATGAGCAGGAAGGGTTTTGACAAATTTCACCAAAAAATTATGGATGCTTTTAAGCGTTCAGACATTGGTGATGTTATTAATTTATTGCAAGATTTTGGACCACGAAGATTCTCTTTTAAAGATATGGCGAAGGATGAAAAGAGGAGGATACTGCGAATGGCCATCAACCGGAACTTACCACCAGTGGAGGCTGTGATCCGCAATTTTTACAACGACAATTATCATTTGATGACTGCCCTCGAAGATAGCCACATTCCTATGATAGAAGGCTGGAAAAATATAGTCCAGTTCGTGGTGAACCAAGATTTGACGCATCTTTTTGAAAAAGGGAAAATCAGTGTAATGAAATTGAAAGAGCTGGTTTCAGAAGTCAATCGTTGGGAAGTAAAGTTGCTGGATCCAGAAGGCTTGAGCCTGGCTATTGGTGAACGGGTTTTCAATGAATTGCAAAATGTGAATTCTACTGTGGAGCGTATCATTGCTTTGAACGAAATATTGGAAGCGTTGCCCCAGTTGGGTATCCAACCAGAACTTTGGAAAAGTCAGAACCTTTATTATGACTTGAACAAAGGTTATCGTGAAGGAGAATGGGTGTTTGTAAGCCAGGAGTGGAAGAATGCTTTCCTGAACTTCGGCAGACTCCTTGATTTCAGTGAAGAATGGACGTGATGGTTCAATTTTGCTTTGCGGATGTTTTCTCTAAAATTACGATGTCCTGAAATTCTTTACAATCTTCTTTTGGTAGGCCTCTCCATGAGCCAAGGAAAATATGGCGGATTTGAAAACCGTTTTCCTCAACCAGTTCTTTTTGCAAATAGCCTTTTTCAAATGCGACATTGGCACTTTTTACCTCATCGTCCATAAGTCGGTAATGCCCATAATCGAACGGAAAATCAAATCCATCTGGGAAGTGCCCTGTTTTTTCTTCGTACAAAAAAAAGGTGGCATAGATGATCCCGCCCGGTTTTAATACCCTAGCCATTTCATTAAAATAATTTTCCACTTCGTCGGCCACCATGTGGGTGAAAACAGAATTCACAACGGCTAAATTAAAAGAGCTGTCAGGGTATGGAAATATGAATTGGTCTGGGTTTGTGCCATCTTTCCGGTAGAGGTCATTGTTTAATGGAATGTATTGGAATTGGAAATTTGGATATTTTGACGTTATGTTTTTTTGGCACCAATCAATACCTCGTTTCACCACATCGAAGCCTTCATAATGGCCTTGTTCGGTCAGGAATTTTGTCAATGGGATAGCAGTGCGGCCAATCCCGCTGCCAATGTCAAGGACGGTGCTGTCTTCTTTCAGTTGGCAAAATTCTTTGAAGTAGCCAAGTTGCATTTCGCCCATTTTCTTAAAATCCCCACTACCGGTATAGATCATGCCTTTTGGGGGTGTCATCCTATCTTTTTTTCCAGCTAACAATTCCAATGTGTCAAGTGGTAGATAGAGTAACCTCCTAGCTGAAAAGCGCAAAGCAGGAGGGAGGGAATAAAACAGTTTTCGACCTAAATTCTTCATAGCAATAATTTCATAGCAGCAAAACTACTTGAATTAGGGCTGAGAGAATAATAAAATATCCAAGTTGGATTTGGTAGTAAAAAACAAACTCCCGGGATCGTAAGATCCGGGAGCGCAATTCAAAAAAACAGCAGGGAAATTATGTCCGGAGTGGACATAAAATAAGCAGAAAATTCTTTTAGAAATGAGGGGTTATTCTCTCGTCTCTTAATACGTTATAGGTCACTTATTTTTCTGATTACTTTGTACAGTCTGGTATGCATGTTCACTTCTTCCACAAACGGGTCGTGCTCTAAGTGGTTGGCAGAGATCATTTTCAAGTGAGTGATTCTGGGGCCATGGTAGATGCGCTGTACATGTTTGACCCAAAGTGAGCTGTTGCTCTTGACGGCATATATGTCATTGTCCTTGACAGAGTCGAGCCTATCTACTTCTCGGCAGACGACCAGATCGTCGTCATTGATGACGGGTTCCATACTGTTCCCGTTGATTTGGAAAGCGACCAGGCCATTGCCGGGCAGGCCTGGCAACGAAAACCAAGAGTTTTCTTCTGTTTCAAAACTGTCAGGCCCCACAGTGCTGCCCGCAAAGGCTTCAACTGTGGTAAAAAGGATATTGCCACCAGAGAAGCTACCCTTATCACTGTTGCTCTTTGGCAGGTCGAAACCGAAAGGGGTACCTGTCCCATCAAGTAAATAATCCTCGTTGACACCATATTCACGACAAAATATCCTGGCCTGTGAATAACTGACGACCCGTTTATCATTTTCGGTCAAAAAAGCTCGGATGATGTGGCCATAACCTTTATTGCTGAGGATTTTTTCAGCAACGTCACCGATGCCTTTTCCCTTCCGGTCGTTTTTGATGATGAGGCCTCTATCTTCCAACATTTGAAAGACTTTAATAAACCGATTGTTTAATTCTATGCGGTCTTCTCCGATCATGATTAATTTTTTTAAGATGGGTTAAAATAAATTCAACAATACGGTTGCAAAAATAAAACAAATAATTGTAATTCCAAATATTTGTTTAACTATTTTGATTTTTAAAACATTTTATCATCCAGGCTTTGCGTCTATTTGGTTCCAATCCTGCCTGAGGATGCTGAAAATGTCGAGATCGAGATAAGTTTTATAAATATAAAGCCCTTGCCTGAGCTTACCTTCTTTTGTAAATCCAAGTCTCAATGGGACAGCTTGGCTTTTTGTGTTGGAAGTTGCCACTTTCATTTCAATACGGTTCAGGTTCTTGGTATTGAAGAGATGGTCAATAAAACGGTGACAGCTTTTAGTCATAATGCCTTGGCCCTGTAGAGTTTGGTGCAGCCAATACCCGATTTCGCAACTATTGTTTTCTTTGTTAAAATTGACAACACCTACAGACCCTGCCAGACGTTTCCCAGCTAGAATAAAAGTAGTTAAGCGGGTACCGTTGGTATTGTGCTGCATACTTTCCCCAATGAATTTTTCGGTATCTTCCACTTTTTGGGTGAGGTCTACCCAGGGAAGCCACTTGCGGAGATAATCACGCTGGCTATCAATGGCTTCGAAAATGGCAACAGCCAGTTCAGGGCGAGCAAGATGGATAGTTAGGTGGTCGTCGATTCGTAAAAATGGCTTTAGTTTCATATTGCTATTATTAGCGAAAGGCAGAAAGGAACTACATACTTTCAAGATAAAAAATTCTTGGTGGATTAAACCGTTTACAATATGAATAGTCAATAGGGGGTGCAAAGAAATTTGCCAAACGACCGCCCTAAGTTGCTAAGATAAACTAAGCTGAAATTTGAAAAAGCTATCTGTCGAAATAGTTGATAAGCAGATTTTGGATCTGTTGTCAAGGGAAACCAGCATGGAGCGGGGCTTTCGGTTACTGATGAATACCTATCAGGAAAGACTCTACTGGCAGGTACGCCGTATGGTGTTCGACCATGAAGATGCCAATGATGTATTGCAGAACTGCTTGGTGAAAGTATATAAAAGCATCGGCAAATTTGAAAAAAAGTCGAAGTTGTACACTTGGTTGTACCGTATTGCCACGAACGAGGCCATTACTTTTTTGAACAAGAAAAAACAAAAAATGACGACCTCGTTCGACAATGAAGAGAATAACCTCGCCAACCAATTGAGGGCCGATCCATATTTTGATGGCGATGAAATACAAGTTCGGTTGAAAGAAGCAATTGCCAAGTTACCGAAAAAACAGCAACTGGTTTTCAACCTCCGCTATTTTGATGAAATGAGCTATGCCTCTATGTCGAAACTTTTGGATACGTCCGAGGGAGCTTTGAAGGCATCTTTTCATCATGCTGTTAAAAAAGTGGAAGCCTACGTAAAGAGCATGGTTGAAGAAATTTGAAAGTGCTCAGATTTTTGAACAAGAATATTCAGGGACATGAAAAACAATGACAAAATAAAAGAGGAATTGGAACGGCTCTCCCCATTTTTGCTCAGGCAGAAAGACAAGCCGGAAGGGTTCGAAGTGCCAAAGGATTATTTTAAATCCTTGCCTGATTTTGTTTTGGAAAAGGTGGCCGAAAAACCAGCTTTTACACAAGAACAATCGCCTAACTGGTTGGACAACTTGACGGTTTTATTCCAAAGCTTTTTTCAGCCACGTTATGTGTTGGCTGTTGCCTCTGTGGCATTGTTGCTGGTGGCTGGAATTTACTTTAGCTCATCTTCAGAAACAAACCAGCCCTTGGCCGAAGCAATACTAGGAGAATTATCGGACGATGTGCTACATAGCTATGTTTCTGACAATATTGTTGAATTTGAACTCTCCCTGTTTGAAGAACAATTGGCCGGGAACTTTGGAGAATCTTTCCCAACACCTGAATTAGATGGAGAAGAAGAACTCCTGGACGAGCTTCTCGATGATCTGTCAATTGAAGAATTGGAAGACCTACTTTAGGTAGGTTATTTATCTCCAATACCCTTGATTCAAAATTTTAGGAACGAAATAATAACGTGTTTGAAACTTCTGCACAAGTTTGAGTTTCAAACGCGGTTCAACAGAATTTTAATTATGAAAAAAATATTTTTTGGAATAGCATTGGGGCTACTAATAGGCTCAACTGCCACTGCCCAGACCGGTAGGATGGGAGCACAACAAAAGGAAAGGATTAAATCTTTTAAGATTGCCTTTTTTACTGAAAAGCTGCAACTGACCCCTGATGAATCAAAAGAGTTCTGGCCACTTTTCGACCAGTTTGAAAATGAGCGGGAAGGGCTAAGGGGAAAGTATAACCTGCGAGGCAAAAAACTTGAACTCATGTCGGATGAAGAAGTGGGGGATTTCGTCATGAACCAGCTCGAAATGGAACAGGAAATGGTCAAAATCCGAAAAGACTACGTGCTTAGGTTCATGAAAGTGATACCCATTCGAAAAGTGGCGATGTTGCAACGGATTGAGACCGAATTCAAAAAACAATTGCTCAAAGAAATCAGGGAGCGCCGTCAGAAGCGGTCCAACATGCAGGGGCACAACAAGAAATGATTTTTATAAAAAAAGGGTTGAACGGAATTCCGTTCAACCCTTTTTTACTTTACTTTTCCTCCTTTACTGCGTTGCTTTCCCTTCGTAAATTTGCTCCACAAGAGGTCGGATTGCCGCAGTCCACCTTTCATACCCACGCTTATTCAGATGCAGCATATCTTTTATAAAAAGAGTGGGGTCTGGTTCTCCATTTTCGCCAAGCAGGGTTTCACTGATATCAATAAAACCGAGATTCGGGCGGCCATCTGCGAACTGCTTGACCATGCCATTCAATACTTGAAACTGTCGCCAGTTGGCCCATCGACTGGGAGATGGCTTGGCGGAGATAAAAATGACAGACGCTCCTGATAGGTTCTTCTCTGTTTCGCCAATGAATTTTTTAAAATCCTGAAAAACTACGGCTGCCGGATGTTCTTCCACAATATCATTTTCGCCACAGTAAAAAACGATCAAGTTAGGGGCGTATTTATGGACAATTCGGTCGGCATAATAGTTTACTTCGGGAATGGTTGACCCACCAAAACCCCTGTTGATGACAGAGAGCGGAGCGAAATCACTGGCTAGTGATTCCCACAATCGGATGCTCGAACTTCCAGTAAAAAGGATACTTCCTTTGGTCGGCATTTCGGTTTTGTCGGCCAGCTCAAATGCTTGTATTTCATGCTCGAAACGGTCCAGGTGCTCAACTTCACCTCGGGGCAAAAGGGTTCCGCTGTGAACATTGGGTTGGGTGTCCCTGCAACTGGGCAAAGCCATTGCCAGGGTCAAAAGGAACACGGGGAAAAGGAAGGTTACTTTCATGGTCAGTTCTGTTTGTGTCAGCATGTTATAATAAACGGAGGGAAAATTAGCGAAAAAAAACAAAAAAGAGATTATAAGCTTTTCAATTGGTAAAAGTTGAAATAAACAGTTGCTCGGAGGCGTTCCCCAAAAAGAAGCCTGGTGAAAGCAAAATGTGACTGGGCTTTACTTACTTTTGCCAATAGGCGGAGAAAATAAAACAGGATGGTTTTAACATGTATTTGGCGATACTTTTTACATTGTCCTTTTTACTTTTTCCTTTAAACCAACCACTCAATTTTTATGGATAAAATCAAAATCCTCTGGGCTGACGATGAAATAGATTTGTTGAAACCCCAAATACTCTTTCTCGAAAAAAAAGACTACGAAGTGGTCACCGTGACAAACGGCCACGATGCGATCGAAGAATGTGAAACCATCAATGACTTTGACGTCGTGTTCCTTGATGAAAGCATGCCGGGACTGACAGGGCTTGAAACCCTCTCCAAGATCAAAGAGAACAACCCCTTGCTCCCAGTCGTGATGATTACCAAAAACGAGGCAGAAGACATCATGGAGGAAGCCATTGGTTCGCAGATTTCCGATTACCTCATCAAACCGGTCAACCCCAACCAAATTTTGCTGACCCTCAAAAAGATCATTGACAACAAACGGTTGGTAAGAGAAAAAACGACTTCAGACTACCAGCAGGAATTCCGCATGTTGTCCATGGATATCAATAGTGGGCCAGACTTCAAAGGATGGGTAGATGTGTACCGAAAATTAATCAATTGGGAAATCAAAATTGACGATTCGGAGTCGGTAGAAATGGGAGATATTTTATCCACCCAAAAAAGCGAAGCGAATTCCGAGTTCAGCCGCTACGTTGCAAAGAATTATGAAAAATGGATCAACGAGACAGCAGAGTCTCCCGTTATGTCGCACAACCTGATGCGGCGGAAGGTGCTTACAAAACTAAGCGACGAACGGCCAACTATCATGCTGTTGCTCGACAACCTCCGCTACGACCAGTGGCGGGCTATTGAACCGATCGTTTCAGAACTGTTCAGGGTGGAAGAAGAGAGTACCTTTTACAGCATCCTGCCTACCGCAACCCAATACAGCCGCAACGCCATCTTTGCTGGGATGATGCCGGCGGACATCGAAAATGCATTCCCAAAACTCTGGAAAAATGATACGGACGAGGGGGGCAAGAACAATTATGAGAGCGATTTCTTGATGGAGCAAGTGAAACGCACTGTCCGTAAACCGCTCAAGGTGGATTATAAAAAAGTCACGAGAGTAGCCCATGCCAAAGACCTGCTGGACAACATCATCAATTACCTCAATAACGACCTGATGGTGATTGTTTATAATTTCATAGATATGCTCTCTCATGCCCGCACAGAGATGGAGGTGCTGAAAGAATTGGTCGGGGACGAAAAGGCATACCGCTCGCTGACTCGCTCCTGGTTCTTAAATTCACAACTTTGGGCAGCCCTGCAAAAAGCTGCCGAAAGGGATGTTCAACTTATTATCACAACTGACCATGGCACCATCCGGGTCAATACGCCATCAAGGGTAGTGGGTGACCGCGATACCACGACCAACCTGCGGTACAAAGTTGGCCGCAACCTACAATACGAAAAAAAGGATGTGCTCGACTTCCGTAACCCTGGCGATGCTGGACTGCCACGTCCAAATGTGAGTTCGACGTTCATTTTTGCGAAAGACGACAAGTTTTTCCTTTATCCGAACAACTACAACCATTATAATAATTATTATAAAAACACCTTTCAGCACGGTGGTATTTCCCTCGAAGAAATGATCTGCCCAGTGATACGGTTGACGTCTAAATAGTTTTGAGTTGGGGAGTTTTGAGTTTTGGGTGACGCTACTCAATAATTCAAAACGCTCCAACTCATAACTCAAAACTCCCCATGCAGCGCATCCCCTCCCTTTTCATAGCTCCCAGCGACTTAGGTGGTCGGGGCGTTTTTACTGGCGAACCAATCGAAGAAGGAGCGTTGATTGAAATTTGTCCGGTCATTGTTTTGCCGGAAAATGAATTGGAGGTAATCCACGGCACGTTCTTGCACGATTATTATTTCCTATGGGGCGATGAGCAAAAAGAATGTGCCATCGCACTAGGGAATGGCTCGCTCTACAATCATTCTTATCAGCCCAATGCCCGTTACCTTTTGGATTATGAGCATAATACGATTGATTTTTATGGTATTAAAAACATCGAAGCTGGCGAAGAGATTTTGGTGAATTATAATGGAGAGCCGCATTTGCAGGGACGGGTTTGGTTTGATGGGGGGAAACGGTGAATGATCCTGAATGGTTTTTTTGTGAACCTCTACATGTGTGCCTATAATTGTAATGTGTAATTTGTTGTTTGCCAGATATATGGGTAATGTCTTATGCTTGGTGAAAAGTATGCTAAGATAGTATGGCGGGAACTTTACCGATGTCGAAATTAATCGCCAATGTACAACTGCAAAAAGCAGGTACTGTGAAAAGGAAAGCATAGAATCTTTACATAAGTAGGTGAACTCAAATAATCGACACTTTTGGCGGCCTCTTTTTCCGCCATACTTTGTTAAAAAAAATGACCGTAGCTATGGCTATGCTAATTTTTTTTGCCTTGTCTGACGAAAAAACCTGCCTGCCGGTAGGC
>JAJCYI010000067.1 GCA_029263015.1 Saprospiraceae bacterium
TGGAGATCGTCACAAGAATAGACACCAAGATAAGTTAAGAACCATTATAATTACACTTAAAACTTATCAGATGTCAAAGCCAAGAAAAAAGTACACCAAAGAAGAAAAATTGGAAGTCGTAAAACTGAGTTTAGAAGAGCACGAATCAGTAAAAGGTTTAGCTCTCCGGTTTGGGGTTAGCGAGAACACTTTATACAATTGGAGGAGTAAATATTTAAAGCATAAAGAAGCCTCCTTTCCCGGACAGGGGAATAAAACGATGACGGAACCGGAGCGGAAGGTCCATGAGCTGGAAAAAGAATTAAGGGAGGCCAGGTTAGAGCGGGATATCTTAAAAAAAGCGGTGGGCATCTTTTCAAAAAGCGACAGGAAATTTTCCAATTCATGAAGGGTTGCGCTAAGGAATTTCCAGTTAAAAAGATGTCCGAAGTGTTTGGAGTCAGCAGGAGCGGCTACTATAGGTGGTTGAAAAACAAAGGCCCACGCGCTAAAAAAGAGGAAATTTTGAATACCCAAATAAAAACGGTTTTTGAATACAGTAGAGCGACCTATGGCAGCCCCAGGGTTCATCGGGAGCTAGAGAAAATGGAAGTTAAAATCTCAAAAAGCACTGTGGCCAGGCGTATGAAAAGCTTAAAGGTTACGCCTAAAACAAAGAAGAGGTCCAAGAACACGACAGATTCAAAACACGGCCTGAAAATATCCCCTAATATTTTAAACAGGGAGTTTACGGTTACAGGGTTGGGACGGGTATGGGTGAGCGACATCACTTACATCCGGCTTGGACATTCATTTGTTTATTTAACAACAGTAATAGATTTAGCTGACCGGATGGTAGTGGGTTGGAACCTGAGTGATAATATGACCGATCAGGATACCACGGTTGCTGCTTTCAAAAAGGCAGTTAAGAACAGGGCAATATTACCGGGATCAATTTTCCATTCGGACCGGGGAAGTCAATACGCAAGCGACGAATTCAGGAAGTTGCTGGAGACAGAAAAATGTATTCAGAGCATGTCCCGAAAAGGAAATTGTTGGGACAATGCAGTAGCTGAATCTTTTTTCAAAACCATAAAAGTAGAATCCTTGTACCGACATAAATTTGAAAATGCCCGGGAAGTTTATTCAGCAATATTCGATTACATCGATGGGTGGTACAATACCAGGAGAATCCATTCTTCATTGGATGGAAGGTCACCGAGGGAAATGTCAGACTTTTTAGCAGCTAATTTGGTTGCTTGATTTTAATACCTTGGTGTCTACTGTCGTGAGGATGACCACACCATTCACCATTCACCATTCACCATTCACCACTCATCACTCATCACTCATCACTCATCACTCATCACTCTCTTCCTTTTCCATCGCCTGTGTGACCACAGCCAATTTGGCGGGTCAGTCCTTATCGCATTTTCAAGTTGGCGCGCATATTTGGTGGTGATTTCCCCGGCAGGAGTATTTTTTGGATCTAAACAAAGCTGCTCAAAAACCAATTCGTAATATCCCCTTTTGACCCTTTTTATTTTGAAATGAAATACAGGGTAACCGGTTTTTTGTGCGATCTTCTCTGCACCATGTAAGAATGGCGTGTCCTGGTTTAAAAAGTTTAACCAATGGGCATTTTTTATATCAGAAGGTGTTTGATCGGCGATGAAAATAAATATGGCAGGTTTGCCCTTGTTTTCGATGATAGCTCTTCCGGTATTTTTCATACTGGTCAAATGGTGCCCCCATTTACTGCGCACACTATTTAAATATGCTTCAATACTCTTGTTGCCAATCGGCTTGAAAATACCGATGACTTTATGTTGAACCAGCAGAGGAAACGAGATCACCCCCCATTCCCAATTGCCATAATGACTGCCCATCAGGATTACACTTTGTTTTTGTTGGAACAAGGGGTCGAAAATTTCCGGATTCTTGAATTTAAATCGACTGTGAAGTTCCTTTTTCGACATGCTCAATCCTTTGATGCTCTCAAAAAGGATGTCGCAAAAATGTTTGTAAAACCTATTGGTAAGCACATTGATTTCTTTCTGGGATTTCCTTGGAAATGAATTTCTCAAATTCTGTTGGATTACTCTTTTCCTATATTTTACAAAGTGAACAAACGAAAATGTAAGCGCATCTGAATAAATATAGATCAACCAAAATGGGGTGCGCGCAAACAATTTTACCAGTAATTTTACAAAAAACAAGATCACATTTTGCATGTTAAAATTATTTCCTTCTTTCAAAAACAGTTAGAATGATTATGTTTGTGCATATCATTTGACAACTTCTACATAATGACCTCAAGACGAGAATTCATCACCAAGGCTTCTTTTGGTTCTTTGGCTGCAGCGGCAGGGCTTGGCAATCTTTCCTGTACAGAATCATCAAATCAACCTCCACCTTTATCCATTGCCGGTCCTTTTGTTATTTCAACCTGGGATTTCGGCGTTAAGGCTAACAGTATAGCCATTGAGATTCTGAAAAATGGCGGTAACGCTTTGGACGCAGTAGAGGAAGGCGTAAAGGTAATCGAAGCGGATGGATCCAACACAACCGTTGGCTATGGCGGTATGCCCGATAGGGATGGTCATGTAACCCTCGATGCTTGTATCATGGATTCAAATGGTATGTGCGGTTCTGTTTGTGCACTTGAGCATATCGTGCATGCAATAAGTGTCGCAAGATTGGTCATGGAGAAAACACCACACGTCATATTGGTGGGAGAAGGTGCTTTGGAACTGGCCCTTGCAAACGGCATGAAAAAAGAAAACCTTCTGACGGATAAATCAAAGGCCGCTTGGGAAGAGTGGAAAAAGAAGGAAGATTATGAACCGATAATTAATATTGAGAACCATGATACTATTGGAATGGTAGCGATGGACGCAAATGGGGATTTGTCAGGGGCTTGCACCACCAGTGGACTTGGCTTTAAAATGCGTGGAAGGGTAGGGGATTCACCCATTATTGGTGCTGGCCTCTACGTTGACAATGAAATTGGCGGTGCCGCAGCCACAGGATTGGGAGAAGCCGTCTTGAGGACTTTGGGGTCTTTTTTGGTGGTTGAAATGATGCGGCAAGGCATGTCACCTGAAGAAGCTTGTAAAGTAGCCGTATCCCGAATTATAGAAAAGCATAAAAATTACAAAGATTTCCAAGTTGGATTTATTGCTATGAACAAAGCGGGTGAAACTGGGGGTTATAGCATCCACCAGGGATTTAGTTTTGCGAAGACTTCAAAAGATGAAGAGATGACGATCAAATGCAATTCGTTTATTTAATCAGCGTACATAAGTTATTTAGGCATGTTTTGTTTTCTGCCTTTTTGAAATATTTTACCTGCCCGAAAATATTCAATTTTTATGGAGGAGTGAAATTTCATTTTGCTGAAGTTCCTGTATCTATTTCACTTCTTGCTTTCTAAATATTATTTCTTCCCACCACTTTGAATAATGCCGCAGGATGTGGCATCATATTTTCATTAATACTTATTTAAAATATTTATAACATGAGGATGGCAAAATTCTCGTGGGTTTATTTGTACACTGTTCCTAAAGAACCTGATTACTAAAGTTATGGATCAAGCGATCAAAATAATTATTGTTGACGATCATCAGATATTTATCGAGGGATTGAAAGTTGTGTTGGCACGATCTGAAAAATTGAACTGTGAGGTAGTTGCAGAAGCCAATACAGGCAATGCGTTATTGAAGATTGTTGAAAATATTGAAGCAGATTTGATCCTTCTGGATATGAACCTGCCTGATATTGATGGTCTTGAAGTATTGACCATATTGAAAGAACGAGGGGTGACTACTAAAGTCATCACCTTGAGTATGTACGACGAGGCGAAGGTTATCAAATCAGCTTTCAAGGCCGGTGTTTATGGATATTTCTTGAAGAGTAATAACATCAACGAATTGTACCTTGCCATTGAGACGGTGATGAACAACGAATCCTATTTGAGCGTCGGCCTTTCGCTTGTAAACAACACAGGCATGCATTCTCGATTTTTTCAAAATGGCAAGCTGACGGTTTCTTATGAAGATAGGTTTGTAAAAAAATTCAACCTCACTAATCGGGAAATAGAAATATTGAAGCTGGTTGGCCAGGCCCTGAGTAATAAAGAAATAGCCAAAGAACTTTTTATTAGTGACCAGACCGTAAGTGTCCACCGGAAAAATATAATGCGTAAACTAGGAGTGAACAGCACCGCTAGCCTAATCAGGTTTTCGTACGAGAACAATATTCTTTGAATTAAGAGGAGTCAGGGAACAGGAGTCAGAATCCAATCTTGAAATCTGACCCCTGAAACTTGATTCCTAAAAATAAAAACACATTTTATTTTATCAACAAGTGACTTTGGTCTCATATTTGCAAAATAGTAAATACGTAGGAAGTGAAAAGGAGAACCAAAATACCTCCATTCAGGTATTCGGATTGATGGGAAGGCCATTTAAATTTGTGGCCGAATAGATACAAATGTTAATTTCACAGCTGAGATTTCAGATTGCAGCCAAAATGAATTAACTTTGTCCCATTAATAATCGAAAAGTTTTCCCATGAACGACAAAATTTACACTCCTACCCTGGGCGTTATGCCTATTTGCCAATCTTCTCCTATTCCTAAAATTACATTAAGGGTTGCTCGTATTATTTTTTGTAGTCTCTGACCTTCATTGGTAGGCATTGGAGAATGCGTAAATAATTCTCCTGTCAGGAAAACTTTTACAAACACATTTTCAGGTTACATTGATGGTAGCCGCCACTTACACACTTTGTTGAGATTCGGAATGGATTAAGTAAACACTGTTTGGATATTGAGCCTACTTATTAATCTGTTTTTCAAAGGCTTAGAACAAAAACGATACTAATTTAGAAGTCCAAGCATTCACCTAAAGAAAAACTCCAGAGGGAAATGACTATGTTCAGTCTGGAGCTTAATCCACTATTAACAAATTATATTTTACACATGTTGAAAACGAATTTTACAAGAACGCCTAAGAAAAGGTGGGCTTTAATCTGCTTGCTTTTTCTTGTGTTGGGTTATGGAAACATGATAGCTCAGTCAATGGCCTGCAACGATTTGGTACAAGTTTCCATTGACGGAACACCTAATGCTTGCCAAGTAATAATCAATGCAGACATGATCTTGGAAGGAGACCCGATCCCAGGTCATGATTATTACATTGAAATCAAACACAACTTTACAGTGATTGCTTCAGGAGTGAATGAAGTGACCATTACGAATGCCAGCCAATATTTTGGCTACACTCTTACCGCAACAATTGAAGACCTATCAACTGGCAACTCTTGCTGGGGATCCATGATCCTTGAAGATAAATTAGCCCCTATCATTACTTGTTCCGACGTAACGGTCGAATGTTCCCAAGACTTAAATGTTCCATTCCCAACAGCAGTTGATAACTGTGACTTGTACCCAGAGGTGCAAATGACAGGAGAGACAACCAATTCTACAACCATTTGTCCAAATGGGTATGCAACCAATCAAAGAACCTTTGTAGCTATTGACGAGGAAGGCAATGTTTCTTTGCCATGCATACAGACGATTTATATTGAAAGACCCACTGCGGTGGATTTCCCGAACGATATTATATGGCATTGTACTCAGTATGATTCCTATCCTGCTATTATTAATGCCGAACCTTTAAATCCATTGGTTTGGGATAATGATCTATCCACACCAAACGTCATTGATGTTGCTTTAAATTTGGATCCGAACGTTTTGGACAGCACCGGTTCTGGTGTTGTTGCCAACGTCATCGGCCAATTTTGCAATTACCTACAATCAAGCAGCGACCAAGTGCTAAATACTTGTGGGACAACTTTAAAGATCCTCCGTACCTGGACGGTTTTGGATTGGTGTACTTCCACAGTGGTGACATCAGGTGTTGGAGGAGAAGATAACATACAGGTAATCAAAGTGTTGGATTCAGTTGATCCAGAAATTGAGCGCTCACCTTTTAACGTGAGTGCAAACGTGCCGGGCCTCCACCCACAACCTTGTAGGTCTCAAGCATTCCTTTTTGCACCGACCTTGGTAAGTGACAATTGTAATTCAGTTGAGGTAAAAATATTTACCCCAGTTGGCGAAGCAATTTACTTGAATGGTGACGGTACAAACGGTGGCCTCATTCCAGCACCTGGATTGACAGTTGGCGTTCACAATGTTACCTATCAGGCGACTGATGCCTGCGGCAACCAAATCAATTTGACGGTTGCCATTACTGTGGTAGATGATATAGTCCCAATTGCTATTTGTGATGAAATAACAGATGTGAACCTTGGCACGAATGGCAAAGCAAGCGTACCTGCCAATGTATTTGATGATGGCAGTTACGATAATTGCTGTTTGGATAAATTTGAAGTGCGAAGGATGGATGATCCATGCGACCTGCCAGGTGCATTGGATTTTGGACCAACTGTCACTTTTTGCTGTGCAGATATTGGCGACACTGTAATTGTTGTTTTCCGTGCACTCGATTGTGATAATAATGCAAATGAATGTATGGTCACGGTCAACGTGAACGATAAGCTTCCTCCAGTACTAAATAGCTGCCCTGCTAATGAGCGGATTAGTTGCGATTGGTACGCCAGCAATCTGGAGACAGAATTAGCTGATGCGGAAGATGAGGAGGAACAATGTGAAATATTAACAGACCATTTTGGAGAAGCATACTTTTTTGACAATTGTGGTGCGAATGTAAATTGTGATGTTAATATTGCTGTCAACCAATGCCTGGAAGGTACGCTGAGAAGGACCTGGAGCGCCACCGATGATTATGGAAATAATTCCACGCAAGACTGCATCCAGACTATTTTCGTGGATCAGATATCTGATTGGGTCGTTGAATTTCCAATTGACATTCTTGTTGACTGTGGCACAACTCCGCCAGATTTTGGCGAGCCGGAGGTTTTCTTTGAAACCTGTGAAATGATCGCCATTTCTTATGAAGACAAGATATATACTACGGTAGCCGATGCCTGTTATAAAATTGTCCGTGATTGGGTAATCATCAACTGGTGTGTGGTGGGCGACCACATTGACCAAGAAGTTCTCGAAGTGCCAGAAGATGAACTGGGACTTAGCTTCCCAGCTTGCGATCTTGACGGCGACGGCGATTGTGACGACCATACTTTCCGGGACAGTTGGAATGCTGCATTTAAACCAAATGCAAATGCCGCTAACCAAACCACCTCCCCTGATACAGATACAGATTCAGACCCATGGGACGGTTATGTTATTTACGAACAAGTAATCAAAGTCCTTGATACGGTTGATCCTGTGTTTGCTGATAGTTGCCTGATTGCCGATGTCTGCATCGAAGGTATAACCTGCGGTGTAAATTTGGTGATTCCATCTCCAGCAATTGACGAATGCAGCCCTGATGTAAATGTGGAGGCAGAAATCTTATTTGGTAATACTTGGAGCAGTGGCTTTGGACCATATAATAATGTCGCACCCGGCACTTATGAAGTGCGGTTCAATGCACAAGACAATTGCAACAACCAATCTGCTTGCGAAACCACGATTACGATAGTTGATTGTAAAAAACCTACGCCATATTGTAAGAATGGCATTATCGTCGAACTCATGGTTCCGGTCGATAGCAATGATGTGGCGATGGTGGAAGTTTGGGCCTCTGACCTTAACGCAGCCAGTTTCGACAATTGCCCAGGATCGCTGACATTCTCGTTTTCAGCAGATGTTGATGACCTTAGCCAAACGTATGACTGCAATGATGTTGGACAAAATGAAGTGGAAATTTGGGTGACAGATGCTTTTGGCAATCAGGATTTTTGTGAGACATTTATCGTAATTCAGGCAAACATGGGGCAATGTGGCGACGATCCGTTGGTTTCAGCTTCAGGTGCCATCGCCACGGAAGCTAACGGAGCAATGATGGATTTGGAAGTTAGCCTCAGCGGCGAAAGCACCGGCATCGTTGTGACCGATATTGATGGGTCTTATGATTTCTACGGCATCCCTGTCGGGAACGACATTACCATAACACCTGAAAAAGACGACGACTTGTTGAATGGTGTAACGACCTTTGACTTGGTTCTCATCAGCAAGCATATCCTTGGGGTGACAATTCTTGATTCTCCATATAAATTGATAGCGGCTGATGCCAACAATTCTGGCACAGTGACCACTTTTGATTTGGTAGAAATAAGGAAGGTCATTTTGCTGGTCAATTCAGCATTTCCAAATAACACTTCCTGGCGTTTTGTTGACAATGGTTATTCTTTCCCGAATCCAAACAATCCTTGGGAAGAGGTTTTCCCTGAAATTATCAACATAAACAACATTGCGGCTACCATTACCGATGCGGATTTTGTTGCCGTAAAAATTGGTGATGTGAATGGTAGTGCAGTATCCAATGTGGCAGGTGGTGCTGAAGACCGTAGCGCTGGTTCGCTGGTTATCACTGCTGATGATAGGTTGCTAAGTGCTGGAGAATCAGTCATCGTTGAATTTAATACGGAAGAAAAACAACTTTTGGCATATCAATTCACCATGAATTTTGATGCTTCCAGGTTGGTTTTCGACGAAGTTGAATATGGCATTGCAACAGCGGAAAATTTCGGATTTACTTTACTTGATCAAGGTGCAATAACGACTAGCTGGAATATCAGTGGGAACGAGGTAATTGATCCTCGAAACCCATTGTTCAGTTTGGTTTTGACCGCCACCCAAAACGGTTTGTTGAGTGAAATGATAAGCGTAAATTCCAGGTTTACCATCGCCGAAGCTTACGATTTGGCTGGAACTCCGATGGAAATCGAATTGAGTTTTAATGGGGAAACTACCAAGCAATTCGAGTTGTACCAAAATACACCGAACCCATTTAATGGTCAAACTTCTATTGGTTTCAGTTTGCCAGAGGCTGGGGTAGCAGTTTTAACAATCGCGGACATTTCCGGTAGGTTGTTGATAAATATGCAGCGTGAATTTGCGAAAGGATATAATGAAATTAAGATAAACAGCAGTGATCTTCCTACTTCTGGGGTTTTATTCTATACCCTTGAATCCGCCACTGAAACGGCGACCCGGAGGATGATTGTCGTTGAGTAAATAGTGGATGGTCGTTGGTGAAACCTGCATTCGTGCAGTTTCACCAATTACCTTTCGCAAAATTGGCAAACTACTTGCTTAAAAAATGGATATGAAAATTTCAAATGTGTTTGTTTTTTTTCTGACGTACTTGTTTTCAATTGGTCTTAATGCACAGACAGTGAATTTGACCACTCCCGATATGACCGTACAACAGGGAGATTATTTTGATATGGAAGTGCGGATCGAAAATTTTGATGAAATCATTTCTCTGCAGTTTGCTGTTTTTTGGGACGAAACGGTGTTAGATTTCCAAGGAGTGACAGATTATAACTTGCCCGAAGTTGATATATCGGCCAATGAGCAGAATTATATGTTGTACGGACATTTAGGAAAACTCAGGTTTTTTTGGTTCGATCCTGACCCGACTTTTTCTGGTGTAACATTGGACGATGGGACAGCAATATTTAAGATTCAATTTAAAGCCATTGGCAGCAATGCTTCAACAAGCTTGGTCGAAGTAGCAGCTGATCCGGATATACCGCCGCTACCTTTGGAATTTGTTAATGCAGCTGGGCAGGAAGTCGATATTGATATCAATGTAGGTGTGGTCACGATAGATGGTGTAAATGCTTCAGAAGAATCAGTGACCCAAGACTTCACTTTATTTCAAAACAACCCGAACCCTTTTACTGACCTAACCAATATTTCATTTCACCTCAAGCAATCAAGCAAAACCAAACTTAGTATTTACGACCACTCCGGTAAAGTTGTTTTCGAAAGAAATGAAAACTTCACCAGTGGGTTACATACAATCCAAGTAAACCGGGATCTGTTCACTAGTGCGGGTTCCTATTTTTTTACCTTAAAAACTGAAAATGCGACAGCTACTCGGCAACTTGTTGTCCAGTAGTTTTTTCGTTAATGAATTGTTGGATTCTTAATTGATTTGTAGATAAAGGCTTTAATAATAAACCAATTGACAATCTTACAATTCATCATATTTAAGCTTTTGTGAATTTAATTTTAGAAGAGTTTTTCCTCTGAATGCATAAGTCGTGAAAGCTTTTTTAAAAATGTAAATTTGAAATGAGCAAATTGTTATGCTAATGTACTGGTTGCCAAAACTTTTACATTTTAGATTTATCATTTATCATTTTACATTTATTTAGTGGCAGTTTTATCTGCGGAAACCGATTCTGGGGCATCATAAAAAAATATCAAGGTTCTGCAGGATAGAATTGCAACCTTTTTTATCCGATTACATTTTTAACCAGTTCTAGTCCCAATCCGAACATATGAAAAGACCGATTACCAACCTCGTCCTGGGGTGGATGGCTCTGTTGTTGGCAGTGTTCCAACTTAACGCGCAGACTACCACCTTCACCGTGACTCCGCAAATCGTAACCGGCAATCCAGGAGATCAATTCACGGTTAACATCGAAGTAAAAGATTTTGACAACATCCTTAGCATGCAGTACTCTATGGGCTGGGATGCTAATGTTATTGAATTTATCCCGCCCGTTGGAAATATCACCAATGCGCTGGCTGGATTTACCCCGGCCAATTTCGGTACCAACAATGCTGGCAACGGCATCCTGACACTTTCATGGCTCGATCCCAATGTGGCTGGAGTTTCCATCCCAGATGGGACGGTGCTCTATTCGCTTACTTTTGAAATCCTCACTTCCGCAGGAACTGACATTGCTTTCACCAGTACACCAACGATTATTGAAATAATCGACGGTAACGGAAATGAAGTCAATTTTGTAGGAGAAGATGCGATGGTCAATGGAGGTGGTGGCGGAGGTGGCAGTTCTGGTGACCTCATGGTTATCGCCTCTGAAGAAACAGCAGCTGCAGGCTCCAACACTTGTGTTGATGTTTCGGTTCAGAATTTTGATAACATCCTTAGTATGCAGTATAGTATGCATTTCGATCCCGCAATCATTGAATTCACGGGGGTACAAGGTTTGAATTTACCAGGTCTTGTAGCTTCCAATATCGGTACCAACAATGCAGGCAATGGTGACCTTACGCTATCTTGGTTGGATCCGAATGTGAGTGGTGTTACTGTACCTAATAACACGGTAATATATCAAGTCTGCTTTGATGTAATTGGGAGTAGCGGCCAAACAAGCTCATTTACCTTTGATGGAATTCCCACTGCCATAGAAGTAATCGATGGTAACAGTGATCCAGTTAATTTCATACCGGATAATGGATCGGTCACTGTAAGCGGCGGCAACCCACCACCACCACCGCCAGTTGCTGGTTTTGCTATCCTGGCATCTGATACGACTGTGGAAAGTGGTCAAAATTTCTGCATGCAGTTTTCTGTGCAGGATTTTACTGACATCTTATCCATGCAGTATTCCATGGTGTATGATTCAACCAAATTGGAATTCACTGGCTTGCAAAACCTGAACCTGCCAGGTCTGGTGACATCAAGTTTTAATACTTCCAATGCTGGAGCTATTACTATGTCGTGGCTCGATCCAAATGTAACTGGGATCACGCTCGACGATGGAGAAGTCATTTATGAAATATGTTTTGATGCAATTGGATCAAACAACTGTAATAATAGCACCCAACTTACATTTTCAGATACACCCACACCCATTGAGGTAATTGACAAAGACGGAAATGAAGTCGATTTCAATAGCTCTCCCGGTGTGGTTTCCATCTGTGACGGAGTTGTTGGTAATCCCACCAACTTGACCTTCACTGCCTCGGATGAGACTGAGGCAACTGGATCTGAATTGTGCGTGGATGTATCAGTGGATTTGTTTGACTGCATCGTGAGTACTCAATATTCCATGCATTTTGATCCCACGGTTTTGGAATACACTACTATCAATAATTTTGGTTTACCTGATATGACCTTAGGTGGCAATTTTGGAGTGACCAATGCCAATACTGGCGTAATAACTTTCTCTTGGATTGACCCTTCTACTGCAGGCGTTACAGTGCCAAACGGGACTGTTATATATTCCGTTTGTTTTGATGTGATTGGTTCTTCAGGTCAAACTTCGCCTTTTTCCTTTGATAGTAATCCAACCCTTATTGAAGTTACCGATTGTATTCCTAGCGTTCTAAATCCTGATTTTGTTGCAGGTACTGAAACTGTCGGAGACCCTTGCCCTGGCGCAGTGAGCATTATTGGCGGTGTCGTCAATGACATCATGTGTTTTGGTGCGGCAACCGGCAGTGTTGACATTTCAGTGACCGGTGGGGACAATACCTATACTTATGTGTGGACAAATGCTGGAGGCCAACAAGTTAGCACTAACGAAGACTTGACTGGAGTTGGTGCTGGTACTTATACAGTTGAGGTATCAAGCTGTGGTGGCAGTACGACTGCAATGGCGAGTTATACAATTGAGCAACCAGCGTCTGGGATGACCCTTACAGGGAATATTATTCACATAAAATGTTTTGGTGATAATACTGGAACTGTTGACTTGATGGTAAGTGGTGGGTTTGTAAACCCGCCTTCTTGTAATTACACTTTTCTGTGGAGCAATGGATCTACTTTTGAAAATCTTTTCGGTGTAGGCCCTGGCCCTCATTCAGTAACAGTGACTGATTGCAACAATTGCACAGCGACCGAAACCTTTACTATCAATGGTCCAGCTACATCTTTGGCTTTGTCGGCCATACCTGTACCGACACTCTGTTTTGGTGAGTGCTCAGGCCAGATCAATGCTTCTGCAAATGGCGGGCTTGCCCCATACCAGTATATGTTAAATACGGGCCCTTGGCAGAATATCGGCACTTTTACTAATCTATGTGCTGGGGTTTATACAGTCAAGACAAGAGATTCGATTGGATGTATCCGGTCAACATCAATAACGGTGACGTCTCCATCTGCAGTTCAACTTTCAGCTGCGGTGACTAACACAACAGCTGGGTGCAATGGATCAATCAACCTCACTCCAACTGGTGGTACGCCGCCATATACTTATAGCTGGACTGGGCCGAGTTTTACTGCTTCGACCGAAGATATCAGTGGCTTATGCCCAGGTGAATACTGTGTGACGGTTACTGATTTCAAAGGATGCACAAAGACATTGTGTGAAACAGTCCAAGCACCTTTGGCCATCTCTTTAGATAAAATTCCTTCCTGTTTTGGTCAATGCACAGGTGAGTTGAGTGTCAACATTACAGGTGGGCAAACGCCGTTCACTTTCGCATGGTCAGGAAGTCCCAGCAATCCGAGTGGCCAGAACCCTGTAAACCTGTGTCCAGGCACTTACACGGTTACAGTAACTTCGGCAGATGGCCAGGTTCAAACAGCATCAGAAACAGTTGTTGGTGCATCTTCTGCTGTCCAGATAACGGGTGCTGATATTACAATGTTGAGTTCTCCTCCACCTACCAGCGATGGTAGTATTGCCTTGACAGTCACAGGTGGTTTTGGTAACTATACTTATGAATGGAGTAATGGTACCACTAACAACCCAGCAATAAATTTACCTGAAGGGTCATATATCGTGACTGTTACTGACATGTATGGATGCACAGCCGTCAGCGTTCCTTACACAGTATTTTTTACAACCTCCCCAATGAGTTTGAATTTGGAAGGCAGTGCTGTCTGTCTTGTGGATGTTGCTGACGGAGGAACATTGAACGTTAATGTGACTGGAGGCTTTGCCCCTTATGATTTCCAATTTTCTGGCCCAGACGTTATTGATCCTGTTCAAAATGACCAAGATGGACAATTGACGATATCAGGGCTGACTCCTGGAAACTACTGCGTAACAGTTACCGATGCTGCTCCTGGTACTTTCAATCAAGAATTGAATGATTGTGATGACATCCAATTGATTGACCTCGAAATTACTCCTATTGCGATTACGCCTGTGACCAATGGGAACAATGGTCAAATTGACATTACTGTTTCCGGCGGCGATCAGGTCTATACTTTTGTATGGAACAATGGCTTCCTCTCACAGGACTTAAATAACTTACAGTCAGGTTCTTATGATGTAGTAATTACAGACGCCAATGGCTGTATCGAAGAGTTCACAGGTATTCTCGTTGAGGAATTTACTGCTTCGGTAGATGCGGTGATGAATGATTGCCCCAATGATGCAAATGGCTCGATCACAGCTATTCCAAACGGAAGCCTGAATGCGCCTTTTACTTATTTGTGGAGTAACGGTGAGACTACTCAGACCATCAACAGTTTGTCAGTTGGCACATACATGGTAACAATTACGGATACGCTGAATGCTTCAATTGTGGTTTCATTTGAAATAAATTCCATATCAAATCTTGATGCCAACATCGAGCTAACGACTGACATCCTATGCTTTGGCGATCCTACTGGAGGAGCGAAGGTTGTACCTTCTGATGGTATGTCGCCATATACTTATGCATGGAGCAACAGTGTTTTTTTAGATGAAATAATCAATGCACCAGCAGGGGATTATACCGTTACGGTAACGGATGCTGTTAACTGTCAAGTGGTTGTAGGCTTAACAATAGAACAACCAGATGCAATGACTGTCAACATCACTACAGATAACGGTGCCGATTGTACAGAAGGAAATGGCCGCGCAACGGCAAATCCATCTGGTGGTACTTTACCATACACTTATACTTGGGATGATCCTTTAGGCCAAAACGGTAAAACTGCCATTTTGCTTGAGCCAGGCGCGTTCACGGTTACTGTGGCAGATGATAATGGTTGTGAGGAAACGGCCAATGCGATCATTGATCCAATTACACCACTAATAATAGAAGGTTTGTCAGTACCTGATTCTGGTGGTCCAGATGGAGAAGCGATTGCCAATGTGGTCAGCGGAACCCCTCCTTATTTGTTTGAATGGAGGGATTACCTGGTATCAGATAGCATCCTTACCGAGCTACTCCCAGACTTATACTTCGTAAAAGTTTCGGACGCAAATGGTTGTGAAGAATTGGTGACCATCCGAGTAGAAGATGCGACTATTTGTCTGGAAGCTTCAGCGATCATTACGCCAGAAGGTGACGGTTTCAATGAAGAATTTAAACTCGGTTGCCTGTCTCGATACAGTGATAACCGTCTGGAAATCTTTAATCGCTGGGGGCAATCCGTGTTTCTTGCCGACAACTACAACAATGACAATCTTTGGCGTGGTATCAACCGACGTGGCAATGATGTGCCTGACGGCGTTTATTTCTACGTCTTCGAGTACCACGACCCTGTCAGTAGTACCCAGCAAACGCAGAAAGGTGCGGTAACTGTGCTTAGGAAATAGTGAGTTGGTTCATGGTTTATAGTTCTTGGTTAATGGTCGGTTTCAAGTTCCAACTTGGTTCCCCAAAACCAAGAACTAAAAACCATGAACCAACAACCGATTAAAACATCAATAATGAAAAATATATTTATAATCATAGCCATCGTTTTTGGGTTTACGACTGCCCAGGCGCAAGAGCAATCAGCCGTTTTTTCCCACTATTATCTAAATCCGATTTTAGTAAATCCATCAGTAGCGGGGTTTACTGATCTGCATCAATTGCAGATGAATATCCGCAATCAATGGACTGGGTTTCCCGAATCACCAAAGTCTTATCACATCGGCTATAACGGCCCAATCGGTAAGACATTAGGAATTGGCTTAGGGCTGATGTCCGAGAACCTCGGTAATCTTTCCAACCTGCGTTTCCAGATGAATTATGCTTTTCGTTACCAAGTGAAGCATGTGAAATTTGCAGCTGGTTTTTCAACGGAATTTTATACGATTAAAGTGGCGGATTCTGTACTTGACAACCCACACTACCAACCTGGTGACCCTATCGTGGAAGATGCCATAGAAAACAATCGCATTTTCGATGCATCTTTAGGATTTTGGACAACCTTTTATGACAATACCTTTATCGGTCTGGCATTTTCCAATTTAGTTGTTGCTAAAATTGGTGAGATTGAATCTGGCGATCCAGAGGGTTCTTTTTTCAAATTCGTGACCCTCAATTTTGGGCACACCTTTGACATTGAGCAGTACAATTTCAAATTGACACCGTCGCTCATGGTGCAACATATCAAAGACACACCTTTCCGTGCTGATTTCAACATCGTAGGATCTTTCATTGATGATAAGTTGATTGCAGGTCTTTCCTACCGAGCAGGTTTGGGCGGGGCAGTTGGACTCATGTTGGGCACCAATGTCGATGTGTTCAAGATCTATTACAGTTACGATGTTTCGTTTCAAACCGTGCAGCAGTATAATGGTGGAACGCATGAGGTGACCATCGCATTTGATTTTGCCGGAGGCAAGAAGAAGTTCGATCGGGGGTGATATGAGGGGTCAGGAGGGAGGACTCAGGGGTCAGAGCTTGACTGCTCTTTGTATTTGAATATCAACTGGTTAGATGCCTAACGGCTAAAATAAATGGTTCTTTGACAAATCCCGTGGAAACCCTCAAACCAAATGGTAAAAGGAAGCCAAAAGGTGACACCTTTTGGAAAGGTGTCACCTTTCACCCGCTATGAAAACTAAAATCACGGGATTTGTCAAAGTACCAAATAAATAAAACAGTAGTTTTTGATAATAAGCTTAAACTACTCAAGAATAGATGTCCTTTAACAATTGGTTTTTGGGATGGCCTCTCCTTCGTAATGACGAGGAGAGGTCACTTTTTTGGCTAAAACAAAAGAAGCGCCGCTTTTCTAAAAAGCGACGCTTCTGTGTTTTCCATAAAAAAGGTGACACCTTTTCGAAAGGTGTCACCTTTGGGATCAAAGTCCGTTTTTTTCGATTTCCATGATAGCAGCAATGTGGGCATCAGCGACTTTCTGCCGGACGGAATCTTTCATCAATTCCAGGACTTCTGCTTTATTATTATAAAAACCATTTTCCGTAAGGATAGCAGGCATCACGGTCTTGACCAGCACATATAGGTTTTTGATCTGGGTGGATTTCAGCTTTCGGTCTTTAAAGCCAGTTTGGTCGAGGATATGTTTCTGAAAAATGGCTGCCATCTTTTTGCCTTTTTTACTGTTCTTCGCAAACCAGGTTTCAGCGCCTTTTATGGAAGAGGAAACCCATTTGCCAACAGCCGCAGGCCCTGCATTTGAATGCACCGATACAAATAACTTCGGCAGGTCAGATTCACGTTTGTTGGCCCGGTCCACTCGTTCTTTAAGGAAGCTGCCCACTTCCAAATAGTCAGGTACTACATCAAAAAACTTGACTCCTTTTTTTGTTAGTTCCTTCTTGATCCTTTCCACAACATCCCGATTGAATTCGTACTCAAAAAATTGCTTTTCCTGGTCATCTTCTTCCCATTTTGGCGATCTTTTTCCAGCTTGCAATTTACCGTGACCATTATCCAGGCACCACAAAAATCGGGGGGTATGAGCTGGCGGTGGAGGCGTGGTAGGTTCGGAAGTGTCCGTGCCCGTGGAGGGCGGGGTAGGGTCTATCGGTGGTTCCGGTTCAGGAGTTGGATCAGTAGATGGCTCTGTTTCAATGGCGGCTTCTTTATCAGGATCGGCAAATGGACCAGGGTCATTATCAGCCACGGGAATATTGACCTCCATAACATTAATGGTCTCTATCGTATCGACTGGGACGTCGGAGCTATCTTCCATTAACCCTGGAACTTTGTCATGGGAAGCGGAAGGCAGGTCTTTCTTTTTGCCTCCGAACAGAGAGCCAAAAAAGTTTGAAAAAATATCGGAAAGGCGTTTTAACATGATTGTTTTTGATTAGGTGTGATGCTCAAAGGTATAAAAGTAAGGCTCTTTGACAAATCACCATAAATATGTCCGACTACTTAAGTTTTGGAAAACACGCTAGATACCTTCCATCGCCTGCGCCAAGTCTCCAATAATATCCTCAACATGCTCAATGCCGACAGAAAGTCTGATTAACCCATCAGTAATACCATTCCTTAACCTGATTTCTTTGGGAATGTTCAGGTGCGACATGGACGCAGGGTGCAAGATCAAAGTGTCAACGTCGCCGAGGGTAGGGGCGAGGGTGCAGAATTTGATGGCATTCATAAATCGGATGCCAGCTTTGAGGCCATCTTTCAACTCAAAACTCAACATGCCTCCAAACGATTTCATCTGCTTGCTGGCAATTCTGTGGTCGGGGTGGGAGGGGAGGCCGCAATAATTGACCCGCCCTACTTTTGGGTCATTTTCAAGATAGGTTGCGACTGCCATTGCATTTTCACTGTGGCGTTCCATTCGGACGGCGAGTGTTTTCATGCCATTGTGGACTAACCATGCGTCCCAGGGATTGCAATTTGTACCAGCCAATTTCATCGTTTGCCAAATCCTGCCATTTTTGCCCATTTGATCAATATGAGGGGTCACCAAGGCCCCAGCAATAGAATTTCCATGACCGTTCAAAAACTTGGTGGTTGAATGGACCACGTAATCAATTCCCATCTTTATGGGTTGTTGCAGATAGGGTGTAGCAAAGGTGTTGTCAATCGCACTCAACCTTTCATATTTTTTTGCTAATCCGGCCAAGGCCGAAATGTCCACGCAAGCCAATGTTGGGTTTGCGGGTGTTTCAAAATAGACCATTTTGATGTTTCTGTTTTTTTTCAAATGGTCTTCCACTAGCTCAAGATTTTGGAGGTCGCAAAGTATGGTCGTTATGCCAAATGGCGCCAGTACTTTGACAAACAATTCCGTGGTGCCGCCATATAAGTTGCCTTGTGTCAGGATTTTATCACCACTTTTCAACCTCGACATCATCAGGGTGGTAACAGCAGCTTGTCCCGAACTGAACATCAAAGCGGCAGCTTCTAGATCGCTTCCAGCAGTTTCGAGCGTTGCTAATTTATCGGCCACGGCCTCTATAGTCGGATTTCCATACCTTCCATAGACATGTCCTTCTTTTTTTTGAGAAAAAATATCGATCCCTTCATCAATGGATTCAAATGAAAAAGAGGAAGTAGCATAAAGTGGCAATATATGAGGCGATGTGGTGCGCGGATCGGCAACCTCTTTGGCGCAAATTGAATTGATGTGACGGTGCATGATTTAAATTTTATAGCAACAAAGAAATGGTTTCGTTTCTTTATTCCCATCATGGTTTTCACAAAAAGAACCTGATTGGTGGTATGTGAGCTTAAAACTTGTTTATTTTGCAGGCTTGTAATTAGAAATTGTCTAATCAGTTGATTGTCAATTACTATCTAATTCTTGAACTCCAATTTCAATACTCGACCACTTTATATGGTACAGTATAAATTCACAACAACATTTACTGATTAGCAATGCGCGGAAAGACTGGACGATCCAAAAATGATGATGAAATCCTGCAAAGCCACATATTTATTGCAGACCCGAAACAAGGTGCGATGCGGCTGGACAAATTTCTCACCGATCGGGTTTTTAAGGTAACCCGCAGCAGGGTGCAGAATGCTATCAAAGCTGGATTGGTGTTTGTAAATGGAGATGACCTTGTGAAATCCAATTACAAAGTACGGCCAGGTGATAAGATCGAATTTATGATCCCAAAGCCTTATGATGAGGCCATCACCGTTCAGCCCGATAAAATCCCTTTAGATATAAAATACGAAGATGACCATTTGTTGGTGGTGTACAAACCAGCAGGAATGGTTGTTCACCCTGGTATAGGGAATTACCGGCGCACGCTCGTCAATGCGTTGGTTTATTATTTTCAAGATTTGCCAGTCATGGCGGGAAACCCTGAAAACAGGCCAGGCCTGGTCCACCGGATTGATAAGAATACGTCTGGCCTTTTGGTTGTGGCCAAAACCGACGAGGCAATTTTCAAACTGGCCAAACAATTTCAGGACCATACCATTCATCGGCGCTACCAAGCAATCGTGTGGAGCGAACCTGAAGAAGATGAAGGGACTATTGAAAATTGGATTGGTCGCCATCCCCGATACAGGACAAAAATGGCAGTGCTGGAAGACGAAAACCATGCAAAGTGGTCGGTCACACATTACAAGGTGCTGGAGCGGTTGTATTATGTCAGCCTTATTGAATGCAATTTGGAAACTGGCCGGACCCATCAGATTAGGGTACACATGTCGAACGCTGGCCACCCACTGTTTAACGATACTAAATATGGAGGTGACCGTATCAAGAAAGGAACTGTTTTCAGTAAATACAAGCAGTTTGTTGAGAATTGTTTTAAGATTATCCCCCATCATGCCCTTCATGCCAAAGAGCTTGGTTTTGTACATCCAGCTACAGGGGAAAACATGTTGTTTACCAGTGAACTACCATCTACCATGGCCGATTGTTTGGACCGGTGGCGCTCATATGTGACAGATCGTAAATCAAAATTAACTTTGGAGAGTTGAACTTATTGAATGGAGAATGGAGAATGGAGAATGGAGAATGGAGAATGGAGAATGGAGAATTGAGAATTGAGAATTGAGAATGGAAAATTGAAAGTTAGCACATGATGGATTTTATAAGTTTCTGATAATGTATTGATTATAACCATAGAACAGAAGTGCTCAATAAAAAACCAATTTCCTTCGCTTTAAATTTTTGAACCACAAAAGGCACAATAGAGAAACAAAAGGAAAGGAATCTTTTGTGGCTCTTATGTGCCTTTTGTGGTTCAAATAAAGAAGGAGAATAATTTCTATCAATACCCTTTAATCTTTAACGCTCCATTCTTGCCTTTGACTACGCTTATGATATTAAAACAAAGAATAGCAGTGCTTTCCAAACTTGGCGAGCATTTGTTGGGGAAGGATGAGTACCTGGAGGCGGTCATGCACCGTACGCATTACAACAACCCTTGGTTTACGATTGAAAACCAGCAGCGGGCAATCAAGTCCATTGCATCTTCATTTCTGCAAAAGGACAAGCTGAAAGAATGGGTGAATGGGTATGACCTGAAAGAACCCAATACCCCCATAACAATAGGCTTGGTCATGGCGGGCAACATTCCGTTGGTGGGGTTTCACGACTTGCTTTGTGTGTTTGTCAGTGGTCATAAATCAAAAATAAAACTGTCAGACAAAGACAAGTTCTTGTTGCCTTACCTGTTAAAACTACTCGCAAAATTTGACACGGAGACAGAGGATTATTTTGAAATCGTGGAAGTAATGAAGGATTTTGAAGCGGTGATCGCCACTGGTAGCAACAACGCCGCGCGCTATTTTGAATCTTATTTTGGGAAAGTTCCAAATATTATCCGCAAGAATAGAAATGCCGTGGCGGTGCTCGATGGTACTGAAAGTCAGGATGAACTATTGGCATTGGGAAAAGATGTGTTCCGGTATTTTGGTTTGGGTTGCCGGAATGTTTCAAAGTTGTATTTGCCGGAAGGTTATGATTTTCAGCTTCTATTGGAAAAACTGCACGAATACAAGGAAATCATCTTGCACCATAAATACAAAAACAATTTTGACTATAATATGGCTTTGCTGATGATGAACAACACCATGTTTTGGAACAACGGCTGCATTATTTTAACTGAAAATAAATCTATTGCTTCCAGGATTGCGCTAGTTCATTATGAGTATTATTCCGATAAAGAGGCGCTCGAAAAAGAACTCTACACTAGGCGCGACCAAATTCAATGCGTGGTATCAAAAGGTTCATTTAAAAATCAGCAGACCGTTCCTTTTGGAAAAGCACAGGAGCCGCAATTGGATGATTATGCAGATGGGGTGGATACCTTGGCCTTTCTAACCCAGACCTGACAGGTGTATTTTTTCATATATGTTGGAGGGCAAATTTGCCCTCCAACATATATGAAAAAATACACCTGTCAGGTCTTCCCTCAAATGATCGTCAGTATCGAAAGTGCAATCCCTAATGCGATGGCAATCAGCTTTTTACGAGGGATGTGGTGATGGCCGGGACTATCCGTTTCAAAGATGATGACGGTGGAGATATGGAGCAAAGAACCTACCGCAAATGCAAGGATGCCCGTTTGAATATGCGACGGGATCGCTGTCATTTCAGAAACGGCAGCTCCAATCGGCGACATGGCCGCAAAGATGGTCAAGCATATCCAGATCACCCTTTTTTTTATTTCCGAAACTTTTAGCAAAATGACGAGCGCAAAGGCCGCCGGGATGTGGTGCAGGATGATACCGTATAAAAGATGATTGTGTGTAGCGTCGTGGCCGTGTAGTTTAACATGGAATTCACCGTAATAACTGAGCGGAATGCCTTCCATAAATGCATGAATTCCAAGTCCGAACATGACTGAAATAACAAAACCAGTGGAATATTTATGAGGAGCATGGATATGTCCATGTTCAACGCCAACCGATAATTGTTCGAGCATCAACTGGATGAAAAAACCTGCGATGACCCAAAGGCCAACAGTGTGGCTTCCTGACTCAAATACCCATGGCATCAGGTGCAGGAAGGTGATGCCAAGAATATATGCTCCGCTGAAAGACAGGATGATCTGCAACAATCCCTTTTTTTCTTTTTGAAATAGGAAAGCCAAACTTCCACCTAACAATACGGATGTGAAAAGCAAGATATAGTGCCAAATGGGCATAGGTCTGTTTTATTTGGCGGCAAAGGTATTTGATATTTGGGAACCGAGTGGCGTTCTTTTATTGATAGTTTAGGATTGAGGTGAGGCAGCCTGCCAGTAGCTGATAAAATGAAAGGTGCTGCGAACTATGCACAGGAAGCAGTCCTGCGCCAGTGGAAGACTATATTAACCATAAGATTGGTTCAATTTGAAACATAATTTTATTGATATTTTCTTTTTCTTGGTGAAAGGTAACGTTTGGCTATACGCCGTGACAGCAAATTCTGCCGGTGCGTGGACTCGCAGCGAATTTGCAGCGGGAGTGCAACGCTGGCATGGACGAGTAGCTTTTGTTATGGGCAGGATTATCCATCTTTGAATTTAAAGTTAACGTTTCTAAACTTTAAAATTTTACTATTTTCAACAGTTAAATAAATAATCCCTTGGCAATCCTTAATTTGATTTCTCTGTATCCCTGGCAAGAAGTTTTTGATGTTTTTAAACCTGTTTACAATTAATTCTTTTTGTGACTTAGAAAGTTCAATATCTTTAGCTCCTATTTTTTTTACACATATTTGTTGGTTAAGCAAAAACAAAAGTTTAAGCTTAATTATACCTGATTGCTGAGTCTGAAAATTTAAATCTTTTGCAAGATTCTCAACAAACAATCTGAATTCTTCTTCAGAATAAGTATCAAGTTTTGGGTCAATCTCAACTTTCTTGTAAACACTACCAGAAGATTCTGAAACCTGACAAGTTTCATTTTCCTCCCATTGAAATTCATTATCTAAGATTGACTGGCTTATTAATTCGCCAAATAATAATAGAAAGGTCAAGCACAAAATAAAATTCTTCACAAGCTTTTATTCTTTCAGATGCCAGATTTGAGTAAAGTGGTGTTTTTTTTACTTCTTGCCCATAACGGTTTGCATGGCTGCAGGTGCGGCGCATAGCCACACTTGACAGCCATGCTTTGTTCGAGGCAGCGTTAATTTTTCTTCTTCTTTTTTTCTATTAATTTGATTTCATTTTCGAGATTTTCAAGACTTTGGAATTTCTCTGCCAATTTCCTTTTTTCTTTGTATTTCCCATATTCTTCATCCGCAATTTCATCCGCAATTTTCTTTCTCACTTTTCCTGCGTGTTCCAAAATTTCTCGTTCGTTGATTGTCAAAATATCATTCAACTTTTTTATCCAACCTTTCATGTACATTGGCTTTTTTGCCTGTGCCTGTGCTTCTGCAAATGCCAAATATTGTTCAACAAGTAAATTCAATTGTTTGAGTTCATCCCCTGACAAATAATTCTTGGCAATTGTAATGTCGGATTTCCTTATTTTCTCTCCTTTCCATGTGGTCAACCCCATATTCTGTTTTTTTGCGCTTACCCGCTTTTTTATCAGCTCCGCAGCCGTATGCTGGTGGACAGCCCAATGTAATTTGTTTTGAACCGTCGCATAGAAATCTTTGCTCAAATCTGTATGGGAATCATAATCAATACTTGTTGTATAAATGTCCTTTACTTTTTGGTAAAATATTTTCTCTGAACTTCGGATGTCCCGAATCCTCTCCAAAAGTTCATCGAAGTAATTCATTTGATTACCTGATTTCAAACGCTCATCATCTAGAACAAATCCTTTTATCAGGTACTCTTTAAGTTGTTGGGTTGCCCAAATTCTGAATTGAGTCCCCCGATGGGAATTTACCCGGTAGCCGACTGAAATTACCACATCAAGGTTATAGTACAGAATCTCTCGTCTTACATTTCTGTTGCCTTCTTCTCGAACTTGTGCAATTTTTGCACAAGTTGATTTTTCTTCCAATTCCCCTGTTTTATAGATATTTTTGATATGTCGAAGTATTGAAGTCCTGTCGGTTTGGAACAATTCTTCCATTTGGTATTGATTCAGCCAAACGGTTTCATTGTCTAAAATTACTTCGATTTTGGTTTGCCCGTTCTCGGTTTGGTAGAGTATTATTTCTCCTTTCATATTCAAAAAATTGCTTTTGTTTTCAACTTGTGCAAATCTACACAAGTTCATTTTAATTTGCAACCTTTTGTTTCTTTTTTCTTCGTTGCCACGAACTGGTGTTACTAGTAATATTACGAGTAGCTAACTTACAAGGCAAGTACCTTCCCATAAAACATGAACCGTTAGAATTCCTGCACCGAAAGATACTTTAAGACCAGTATAAAGTTTGGCACAATACAGTACAATATACCTCCCAAACCTACAAAAAAAAATAGCAACCAACCAGTTTTGCTTCTGTTGATAAATCAGCACATCAGTATTTTGAGTCAACAGCTGAAACCCGTATGTCCATACTGTCACGGTAAGGCATGGGCGAGACAAATGGCTCGGGTGGCTAAGAAATTGAAATTCAGCCAGTTAGCTATTGGCATAGAATAGGTATTGACAAAACAGGCAGTGAGCTTTGAAGTCACAAAATCGCCATTTTGTAGTTTTAATATTTAGCACGTCCAAGTTTTCCGTTTGCTGTAGCCGATTGTTTTTTTGATCTTTGTGCTTTCTTTTTCCCTCCTCTTATTTTCCCTCTTACATTATCTATTCTGGTCATCACCTGCGAATAATTAAATTGGAAGTATTCGAAGATTGGGGCGTCAAAACTGTCAAAGGCTATTTTATTTTGATCGGACGGCATAGCCATCCGATCAGGAAATTGAAAAATAGCTTTTAAACGATTGATGCGACCTCGATTGAATTCAACAACTTCAACAAGCTGAATAAATCTCAGCAGGTCTTCTCACGTATTAATACACTATAAACCATCAATAAATTATGCAAATTAAATCTTGCCTGACCGCGGTTTGCTTATACCTATTTTCAATTGTTACGCTTTTCTCACAAACCCAATACATCGGTCCCGACAATGGCAATTGGTTCAATGCGGCCAATTGGAACAATGGCCTCCCAGCAAATGGCAATGACCCATTGATCGGCGGGGGAGGCATTGTGGTGATCGGAAGCCCATTGACCATAGATTTTAACCTAACCAATTTTGGAAACATAACTGCTATTGCAACGGTGACAAATAATGGCACGATCTCCAATTCTGGGACTTTTGATTTTGCTCCAACGAGTGGTTTTACCAACATGGGTACTTTCAATAATTTTAGTAGTACCAGTCTGACGGGGACAGCCACTTTTCTAAATGAAGCTGGGGCTTCCTTTACCAATAGCGGAAATTTTACCATAGAAACCGTATTCATAAATAAGGGGAATGTCACCAACAACGGAACCATAGATGCTTCAAGCGGTACGCTCCAATCGGAGGGAACTTTCAATAACAACCAATCCCTGACCACAGAATCTCTAACTATCTCGAATGGTAGTTCTTTCACTAATAATTTTGGATCGAGCCTCATCGTCATTGGTTTATCAGCTCAATTTATGGTAGATGGCTCTTTCAACAACCTCGGCAGCTTGATTGCCGAAGGCGTATTTACTGTCAATGGAACTTTCTCGAACAGTAGTGGGGTGTCAATTATTGGCACCCTAACTATTAATCCACTTGCCCAATTCAACAATGCTGGGGGCACGGTGGCCAATCATGGTATCGTGGTGAATCATGGTACGTATGTCAATGATTTTCAATTGATTAACCATGGATCGTTTGACAATTTTGGGCAATTTAATAACAACAACAGTATTGATATTCAACCTGGCGGACAATTCCAAAACCATGCTGGCGGCTCCATTTCAATGGGATTTGGCTCGATGATAAATAACGATGGTTCATTTGTGAACGATGATTCCATTGACAGTTTTGGGACGATTGAGAACAATAATTCTTTTGTAAATTTTGGAACGATCAACAGCTTCAGCGGCTCAAAAATCACCAACAATAACGGAGGTTTCAATAATTTGGGAACCATCAACTCCAATGATAAAGTCACCAATAATTCGATTTTTGCAAACAGTGGATCGGTCAATGTCAATGCTGGATCACTGTGGTTGAATACCTCCATTTTCACGAACGAAATTACAGGTCAGATAAACTGCATACAGGATTTTCAGAACAGCGCTTCTGCGACGTTCGTCAATAATGGCCAATTTAGGAATATGGTGAGGACGCTTAACCAAGGCATGTTTACCAATAACGCTTTCCTAAATAACATAGGTGATTTTACCAATGAAGTCGGAGCTACGTTATGGAACAATGAGCTGATCTTGCAGGAAGCTGGGAATATTTTGAACAGAGGTGTGATCCAAAACAACGACCATATATTGAGCGATGAATGTTCTACCATTAGCAATGACGGTACGATTGATAATGCTGGAAATTTGGAAGTTCATGCCATCCTGTTCCAACGGGGCATATTGGCTGGTTTGCCGATTGACTGTGTGGGCTGTTATGTGCATGCAGGTCTGACCCCAGATGCGCCCAGCATTTGCCAAAATGTGTCATTTGGTGCGGATATCAATGGTGATGTAAAAGTGTACGCCCCAGAATTGATTGCTTTTGAAAAATTTGATAGCTGCTCGAATATGGTTTACCTCGCCAATGGCATGGATCGACCCGTTTTTGACTGTTCCGACATTGGCACAACCATAAGTGCAAATGTTGTGTTAAGGACTCGTTTGAACGACAGTCTGACCTGCACGGCAATCATTACTCCAGAAGATATTTTAGAACCCCAGTTTATCGAATGTCCAAAGGATCAGGTTATATACACACCGGAACCGACGGTGTCAGCCACATGGAATGCGCCTGGTTTCATAGATAATTGCACGACTACCAATGTCGTTGCAAGTCACACCGCCGGGGATAGTTTTCCAATTGGCATTACTGGCGTAACTTATACAGGCACAGATGGTTACGGTAATGCCAATAACTGCCAATTCAGAATTGATGCGCGGCAGGCTCCTCTTGGGGGAAGCTGCGTAGGCGATTCAAATGCCCCAACTTTTGCAGGCTGCCCAAATGATATAAATCTGGCAACTGCTGGATTTAATGCGAATGCTGTTTGGGTTGCCCCGACTGCTACTGACAATTGTTATCCATTGCTGGTCAATTCCACTCATGTGCCTGGGCAGTCATTTGCTATTGGCACAACAACCGTTACCTACACAGCATTTGATGGCAATGACAATGAAGGAATTTGTTCATTCGATGTAACCGTCAGTTTTGAAGACCCATGTCAATTAGACATTACAGCACCTTCAATCGTAAACTGCCCGTCTAATATTTACCAACCAACAAATGCAGTAACCAATGGTGCAGTAGCAATTTGGGCTTCGCCCAATGTATTTGATTTATGCGGCGTTGCATCACTTACGTCTAGCCATTTTTCTGGGAATGTTTTTTCAACTGGCTCTTCTACAGTCAGTTACACCGCAATTGATAACAGTGGAAATAGCTCCAACTGCAGTTTCTTTATTACAGTTGGTGATGATCCATGTCCGGGAAATGTTGCACCGCCTGTTTTCACCAATTGCCCATCAGATATTTCGATTTTGACTTCAGAAAGCTCGGCGGTTGCAAATTGGACAGCACCAACGGCAAGTTCCAGTTGCGGCCCTGTGGCGATCAACAGCAATTTTAGTTCGGGTTCGGTTTTTCAACTGGGTTCAACAAAAGTCAATTATGTTGCATCCGATTTGAAAGGGAACACCAGCACCTGTAGTTTCAATATTATTATTCAAAATGATTGCTCCGTGGACAATGATTCCCCAGTAGTAACCAATTGTCCAAGCAATATTACCGTTGCTAACATCGGTGGAACTGCCACTGCGGATTGGGTTGAACCAACTGCATCTGACAATTGCGACTTGATCGTATTTACTTCTTCATTTTTGCCTGGGGCAAGTTTTCCAGTAGGTGTCACAACAGTCATTTATACGGCGATAGATTTTAGCGGGAATGTCACAACGTGCGAATTCAACGTTGCAGTGGTTGACGCACCTAACTGTATTTCGAATGCCTCCCCAATCGACCAATCCATTGGGGTTGATCCAGTCTCGGTAAACCTGACTTGGAATACTGCTTTGAATGCTGACAGTTATGATGTTTACCTCGGCAGTTCGAATCCTCCAACTACTATTGTATCCGTAAATGTTGTCGGAACTTCGGCGTCCATTCCGAATTTGCAGGGGGGCACCACTTACTTTTGGTATGTAGTTCCAAAAAATGCAGCAGGGAGCGCTATTTCCTGTCAAAGTAATTCGACCCAGTTTACGACCGCCAATAAGGGAAGTTCGGGTTGCAACCTTGAAGCCCTGTTGATTGCTTCAAGTACTAATTTGAACTCTTCCGATGCTGCTGTAAAATCAAGATTAGAGTGGCTGGGTTTTAATGTTACAGTGAAAGATGATAATCAGACAGCTACATCTGATGCCGACGGGATGGGCCTGATTGTCATCAGTTCCACGACCCTTTCGACGAATGTAAACACCAAATTTCGGGACATCCCTGTTCCAGTCATCAATTACGAAGGCTGGTTGCACGATGATTTCAAAATGACTGGGTTTTCTTCTGGTGCTGATTATGGTTCGCAGGGCGGGACTTATTACTTGACTATATCTGACCCAAGCCATCCAATTGCTGCTGGATTTAATGGGAATACCAGTATCTATTCCAATAATAATACAGTTACTTGGGGCAATCCAACTTCTGGTGCTGCGGTGATTGCGCATGTACCTGGCAACTCAGATAAGGCAGCAATCTTTGCCTACGACACTGGCGATCAGATGGTTGGAATGACCGCACCTGCACGACGGGTTGGGTTTTTCCTTCACAATTCTACAGCAAATTTACTAACCAATAAAGGCCTGGCGTTGTTTGATGCCACTGTCAATTGGGCCGCTGGATTGCAACCGCCAGGTACTACGTGCAATGATAATGACCCCTCTACTACGGACGACATCATTCAAGCTGATGGCTGTACTTGCGCTGGTACTCTATGCGCTGGAGAAATTACAGAATTTTTATTTTATGATCTAAATAACGACAATGGAATTCCGATCACTGATGGGGAAACCTACTATTTGGATGAAATTCCAGATGCGTTTAATATCGAAGCAATAACGACTGGTGATGTGGGCAGTGTGCATTTTACTATTTCGGGAAATGCAAATGAATCGCACACGGAAAACATTTTCCCTTATCGCTTCATTGGAGACAACAACCCTTTGGGACTGGACGCAGGTGAATACACAATTACTGCTACCGTTTACGCAGAAGACCATGCGGCTGGGGTTTCATGCAGCGAGCTATCCGTTGCTTTTATTTTGGAAAACAATCCCAACCAACCAGAACCAAAACTACTTGAGGTTGGTGAAATCACTTTTGAACAAGCAAGTGGTAATGCCTGGTATTTTGTGCCTTTTGAAAATGCCTTTGATGAAATTCCCATTGTTGTTTTAGGGCCTCCTTCGGCAAATAGTACCCACCAGGTAATCCCTCGCATCAAAAGTGTGAGTGAGGAAGGATTTGAGTTCCAGTTGGACGAATGGGATTACCTCAACGGCTATCACCCTGTGGAGACTTTATACTATCTGGCGGTGCTCCCCGGCAACCATGAAATAGATGGGGTGGAAATCGAGGCCGGGTCGTTTGTGGCGAATAGTTCATGGACGACCAAATACTTCAATAAGTCGTTCGAAAGCACACCGGTGGTGCTGCAAACAGTTGCTTCTTATAATGATGGAAATGCAGTAGCTCCACGTGCCAAACAAGTGAAGGCCAATAGTTTCAGGTTGAAATTACAGGAAGAAGACATGAGCAGCCATGCCTATGAAACGATCCATTATATCGCCTTGGAGCAGGGGGGGTTCAATTACGAAGGCCATAATTTCTTTGCGGGTTTGACTTCCAATAGTGTCAAACATTATTGGTACGATGTGGATTTTGATGCAGCATATTCAAATCCCGGATTTTTGGCAAGCTTCCATACTTACGATGGTGGCGACGTCTGTGCGCTGAGGCATCAAAACCTAACTGGTGGGAATGTAGAAATCAGGGTGGAAGAAGAACAATATTTCGATAGCGAAATGAACCATACCACGGAGGCAGTTGGCTGGTTGGTTTTTGGAACAAATTCATCTGGCAATCTCATTGCTGATAGCAGGCCCGATTTTCAATTGGAAACTGTAAAAGGGGAGGAGCACGTTGAATTATACTGGACACATAATGAAGGTTTTAAAATTGAAACTTATATTTTACAGAAATCAACAAATGGCATTGATTTTAAGCTCTTTTCGGAACTTCAGTCTAAAGGCGGTCATACTGAAAAAATGTATCAGGGATATGACCTGTCACCAGCGCTTGGCGATAATTTCTACCGTGTAATGATGGTTGACTTGGATGGTTCTTTTACTTATTCGGAAATCAAGTTGATCCATTTCACTGACCTCGTTGATTTTGTGCTTTTTCCTAATCCGGCCAATGATTTTGTCAAAATTAACTTGGAGGAAGTGGTTGGTTCTGAAAATGTTACCATCCAGGTTTTCAATAATTTGGGCATTCAGATGAAGGTTTTTGAATTGGATAAAATTTACAGCAGATATTATCAACTTGATATCAGGAGTTTGAAAGAAGGCCACTACATCATTTGGTTAAACGTGCCAGGAAGAAGGCCGACAGCTAGGCAACTGGTGGTGGGGAAGATTTGAGATTAAACTCGGAGGTGCTGAGACGCTGAGTTTGTTTTACCCTCCGCGTCTCAGCACCTCTGCGTTAAAATATTTATCAAATACAAAATAGCAAACAAGGGCGATCAAACTCCCCAAAACTGCCCCTGCCAAGGCGTCCAACGGAAAATGCACTCCCACATAAACCTGCGAATAAGCGATGCTGGCCGCCCAAAGTAACAAGGGTACTTTCGTCCATTTCACTACCTTGCCCAAGGTTAAAAAAAGAAAAACTGCCATCGAAAAATGATTGGCTGCATGGGAGGAAGGGAAACTGTACCCACTGCCACAACGCACCAATAAATTCATGTCTTTTGGTTGTTCAAGCACTTTGCAAGGACGCAATCGTTTTACTGATTTTTTTATCAAATGGCTACTCGTTGCATCGGCCACACCCACGGTCAAGGCCAATGCCATGACGATGTACATTCCTTGTTTTTTAAAGTTGATGGTGAAAAATGCAATCAAGAACATGTACAGTGGCATCCAG
Source organism: Saprospiraceae bacterium (assembly GCA_029263015.1). Lineage (GTDB taxonomy): Bacteria > Bacteroidota > Bacteroidia > Chitinophagales > Saprospiraceae > UBA6168. The sequence continues at coordinate 31,656 of JAJCYI010000067.1, forward strand.
GTGTACTTGTTTCTGAGGATAGGTAAGAGAAAATCGAAAAACTGATTTGACCAATCGGAATTGATGAGATGAAATATTTGTGCGTCCCACTGAAGTAGTTCAGTCATAAGTTTGCAGATTGGCCCATTAAGTTACAAAGTTTGTACAAAACCCGTGCGCCAACATTCCCGTCCCATTCGTTTCCAAGGCCTGCCACTTCACAGAGGTCAAAACCAATAATTTCCCGCCCACTTTTTACTACTGTTTTAACCAAATAACAGGCTTCCGAAAAATTTAGGCCACCGGGGACAGGCGTACCTGTATTTGGGCAAAGGTAAGGGGAAAGCCCATCTATGTCGAAGCTGATGTAAACGTGATGTGGCAATTTGGAAATAATCTGGTCACAAAGGTCCTGGTAGGTTCCCCCACCGTACTTGCCCTCCTGTATTTTTTGGTCTGTCCAAACTTCAATTCGGTTATTGGATTTTGCTACAACTTCCGTTTCTTCTTGGCAATGATCCCTAACCCCTACTTGAATCAACTTGGTTATATTGTTGATCATCAATGCATTATGAAATATGGATGCATGGGAATAAGTAAAACCCTCATAAGCCTCTCGCAAATCTTGGTGGGCATCAATCTGTAAAATGCCGAAGTTTTCATATTTATTGGCAAGTGCTTTCAAAAAACCTAAAGGCACGCTGTGGTCTCCCCCTACGATCCCTACTTTTTTGCCTACTTCCAGCAATTTAGTTGATTCTTGGAAAACCCAATCTTTTAATTGCAAGCAGGCTTTGTTGATTACCGATAATGTGGATTTAGCTTCCTCATCTTGCTCAATTTGGCCACCATTTTCAAGGAATTGAATATAAGCCTCCGCTTCTTTCCGCATCTCTTTGCTTTTGTTCAGCCAAAACAAATCAATATGCCGCATATAAATGCCCATCTTCCAAGCGTCGGGGACATCGCTGTCGTACAAGTCCAATTGAGGAGAGGCTTCCAAAATATTTTGTGGTCCAGTGGAGGTTCCTGCATTGTATGAAACAGTCACATCCCATGGCACTGAAAGCAGTACAATGCCTGCATCTTCTTCATTAAATGGCAAACCAATGAAATGTCCATTTTTCAGTCCCACACTGGAAGGGTCGAGATTGGTTATTTTTTCTTGTTTTGTCATAATAAAATGCTTGGACAAAACTTTTATTTGCAGATGAGATGGGAGGCACCACGCCACAGGCGTGGTGCCTCCCATCTCATCTGATTTCCGAAATTTCAGCAAAACCAGAGCGGAGGTTATGCCCAACACGCACTTTTTCTTCAAGGCGAATTTCGGAAATCTTGTTAATTAATGCCCTGTGAGATTTCCGAAATTGTTTTTGGGCGACAACCTGGGACAGGCGAAAGCTTTATTTCAAAGAGATTGAAATTTCGGAAATCAGGCCTCAATGCAGAGCAGGTCTGATTTCCAGGCCATCAATGATTTTACCTTCTATTTCGGTCCACCACTCAAGGCGATCATAGACTTGTTTTTCATCAAAATAGTTAAGTGCCATTTTCACGAATACATGACCATGCTTGGCTTCTGAAGCCCAGAGGATCTTGTAAAAACGGTGCATCTCCTTATCGTCCTGAGCTTCGCTAACAAGCCGGAATCGCTCTGCTCCCCTAGTCTCTACAACCGAAGCAATCAGCAGGCGATCTAGAAACCGTTCCGTCCTCCCACTGTGGCAACGTTTAATAAGTTCTGTTACGTAAGGATCTTTGCCAATAGAATGGGTGAGTTGGATGCCACGGCTGGCCATGATGTCATAAACTTGCTGGAAATGCTCGAGTTCTTCGATCCCAATGGCAATTAGCTCGGGAATGATTTCCACCCGGTTGGGAAATTTGGCCACAAAGCTCATGGCCATGGCGCTGGCCTTTCTTTCACAGTCAGCGTGGTCTTGCAGAAAGGCTGGGAAGTCGTGCATTACGGCAGCAACCCATTCGGGCTTGGAAGGGGCGGCAAGGTCGAGGTTCAGTTTCATTAGTTTGGATCACTAGTGTTGCGTTAAGAAAAACAAATTCGTTGTAAAAAATTAACTATCAGTTAGTTACAGAGGTTTTTCGATTTCACGACTTCAGCGAATTTCTATGAAATTGGCTATTTTTCACTAAAAATAGCCAATGTATCAGGG